>DASYHX010000093.1:0-9555 GCA_035998065.1 Pseudorhizobium sp. | reverse complement strand
TGACATTTTTACTTCTGCGACACATATGACGAAGGCCGGCGTTAAGCCGGCCCTGTCGCATCAGTAGTAAGGCGAACGGCAGGATCTACGCGGGCCGTTATAGGGCTGGAACGTGTTGTCCGATGCCCGGTAAGACCGGTACCGATCGTAGCACCAACGCACATGTGCGTTCCCGCCACCGGAGTAACGCGGTTGCTGGGCAGAAAGCGCACCACCAATGATGGCACCGGCAGCGAGACCGCCAATGATGGCGCCGGCATTGCTGTTGCGGTGGCGGCGATAGTGGCGGTGACCATAGTGCCTATTGTGGCCCCGCCAGTGGCGGTGACCGCGCCAGCGATGCCCGCGACGGTGATCTACCTCCTGCACCTGCGACGCCTCGACCTTCGGCGCCGAGATCGACGGGAATGCGTGTGCAGGCACAATACCCGTAAACGCTGTCGCTAGCGAAATAAGAACGACTGCAAGCTTTTTCATGGTTTCCTCACCTCTTGTCTGTCTCTTCCGGGACAGATGGTCAGGTTTTCTTCCTGAACCAGAGGTGAATGCATGAGGGTTTATTGCGTTCCTCGACTCACCGTACTTGATCCAGCAGCCGCTTGCACTCCAGGAGGTCGAAAAGTGCCTCCTGCAAAAGTGCCCGGTCTTCCTTGCCGATACTGCCCTTCCCGATCTGAACGTCCGGGGCATCCTCGTCGCCGTTTCCGCCGAAGCCGAAGAAGCGGCCACTGGGCTTTGCCTTCGGCCGCCCGACGACCTGGTCTTCCTCGAACCCACCGCCCATCTTTGGTTCAGTGTGGTTCTGGCTGCTGGCCGCAACGATCGCATCCATGGTGGCCAGATCGCCCGATGCGATTGCCGCCACGAACTTGTTGCCGTTCGTTTTAAGAAGCTTTTGCACGCCCTTGATCGTATAGCCGTGATCGTAGAGCAGATGCCGGATCCCTTTCAGCAGATCGACATCTTCGGGCCTGTAGTAGCGACGTCCGCCGCCCCGCTTCATCGGCTTGATCTGCGGGAAGCGCGTTTCCCAGAAACGCAGAACGTGCTGCGGAAGATCGAGATCCTCGGCAACCTCACTGATGGTGCGGAAAGCGTCTGGGCCTTTGTCCAACTTCGTCTCCAGGGAGCAAGCTCACGCGTGGCTATGGGCCGAGCCGCGGCGGCACCCAATGTGCCGGACACGAATCATGGTATATTTCAGCGCTCTAATAACGGCAATTCAAGTGGGCGCGCAGGAAGCTAACAACAAAGTGCTAGGCAGCAGGTGCAGCTGCCTTCTGCTTCAGTTTGCGGGTATTATGCGCCCGCAGTATCCGCTGCTTCAGGACGTTTGAAGCCTTGAAGGTCATCACCTTCCGCGGCGAGATCGGCACTTCCTCGCCCGTTTTGGGATTGCGGCCGATGCGTTCGTTCTTGGAGCGAACCTGGAAGGTCGCAAAGGACGACAGCTTCACGGTTTCACCGCGCACGATCGCGTTGCAGATCTCGTCGATGATCGTTTCAACCAGTTCGGCCGATTCAGTTCGCGAAAGACCTACCTTGCGGAATACCGATTCCGCCAGATCCGCCCGTGTCACTGTTTTTCCGGCCATGATCCCCGCCTGGTTCATCAACGTTCCATAAGCCGCCGAAGAGTATTTTGGTTAAGAGGCAGGGTCAAGCACTACTGTAAAAACAGGAGCTTCGGGGCATGTGCTAAATTGGGACGGCGCGCTTTGCGCAGATACTACCAACGGATTAGCAGCGCGCCCCAGGTAAACCCGCCACCCATGGCCTCGAGCATCACGAGGTCGCCCCGCTTGATGCGTCCATCATCAAGCGCAACGGAGAGTGCCAGCGGAATGGAGGCCGCCGACGTATTCCCGTGCAGATCTACAGTAACTACCACCTTTTCATTCGGGATACCGAGCTTCTTGGCAGAGCCTTCGATGATCCGGCGGTTCGCCTGATGCGGCACCAGCCAATCCAGGTTTTCCGCTGTTGTGCCAGTCGCGTCGAAGGCAGCTTCGATCACGTCCGTGATCATGCCGACGGCATGCTTGAAAACCTCCCGACCTTCCATCCGCAGATGGCCAACGGTACCGGTCGTCGATGGACCTCCGTCGACGTAGAGCTTCTCCTTGTGCGATCCGTCCGAGCGAAGATGCGCCGTCAGGATCCCGCGATCCGTAACCGTTCCCTCCCCTTCGGCAGCCTCGAGCACCAGCGCGCCGGCCCCATCGCCAAACAGCACGCAGGTGGTGCGGTCCTTCCAGTCGAGGATTCGCGAGAAGGTTTCGGCTCCGATCACGAGCACCCGCTTGGCCATGCCGCCGCGGATATACATGTCAGCCGTGGCCATGGCGTATACGAAACCGGAGCAGACGGCTTGCATGTCGAAGGCGAAGCCGTGTGTCATCCCGAGCCGCTTCTGGATGTTCACCGCCGTCGCCGGAAAAGTATTGTCGGGCGTCGAGGTGGCAACCAGGATGAAGTCGATATCGTCCGGCGTCAGGCCTGCACGGTCCAATGCGGCACGGGCGGCCTCTTCGCCAAGCGAGGCTGTCGTTTCGCCCTCACCCGCGATGTAACGCTGGCGGATGCCGGTTCGTTGAACGATCCATTCGTCCGACGTTTCCACAATGCCCTCGAGCTCGCGATTTGGCACCACGCGCTTGGGGAGGGCCGCCCCGTAACCGCGAACCACTGAACGGATCATTTTGTTTACATCCTGCGTCAGGCTGCCTCTGGGCCAGCCGGAGGCTGGCGTCGGGCATGATAAGTGTTGAGATCCTGGATGATCTTCTCGGTCAGCCGGTTGCGCGCCATGTCGTATCCAACATCGATTGCCGCCGCAAAACCTTCGGCGTCGGTGCCGCCATGGCTCTTGATGACGATGCCATTGAGGCCGAGGAAAACGCCGCCGTTCACCTTGCGCGGATCCATCTTCTCGCGCAAGCGATCGAAGGCGCCCTTGGCCAATAGATAGCCCAGCTTTGCAACCAATGTCCGCGACATCGCCTCGCGGAGCAGTTGGGCGATCTGCCGTGCAGTTCCTTCGGCGGCCTTGAGCGCGATGTTGCCGGTGAAACCTTCGGTCACCACGACGTCCACGGTGCCTTTGCCGATATCGTCGCCCTCGACGAAGCCGTGATAGGAGATGGTTGCGAGGTTGGCCTCGCGAATGAGCCGGCCGGCCTCCTTGACCTCCTCCAAGCCCTTGACCTCTTCCACCCCTACGTTGAGGAGGCCAACGGTGGGGCGATCGACTTCAAAGAGCGCGCGCGCCATGGCGCCGCCCATCAAAGCGAAGTCCATCAACTGCTGGGCGTCGGCGCCGATCGTCGCTCCGATATCGAGGACGATGCTCTCGCCCTTCAGTGTCGGCCAGATGCCGGCTATCGCAGGGCGTTCGATATGCGCCATGGGACGCAAGCAAAACTTCGCCATTGCCATCAGGGCGCCGGTGTTGCCGGCAGAGACGGCGACATCGGCTTCCCCAAGCTTGACCGCTTCAATGGCGCGCCACATGGTTGACACGTATCGGCCGCGCCGCAAGGCAACACTCGGCTTCTCGTCCATCGAGACCGCCAGTTCGCAGTCGTGGAAAACCGACCGCTCCCGCAGTTTCGGATACTTGCTGAGATACTGCTCACACTCAGCCTTCAAGCCGAACAGCACGAAGCTTACGTCCGGATGTCGTTCCAGCGCCTTGGCCGCACCGGGGATGACGACTTCAGGACCGAAATCGCCGCCCATGACATCGAGAGAAATTTTGATCACGCGTCCCTGATCCTTTCGTTCGCCTAGGGGCGAAATCGAGGCCAAAATAGTGGTTCCGGCCGTGCTTACAACCCAATCAAGGCGATTTCCATCCTAGTCGTTCTTTTTCCAGTCCTTCAACGCCGCGAAGGGTGAAGGGCGGGCGGCTTCCTCTGTCGGATCGTCTTCGACATGATCATTGAAACCGACGCCAGGCTTGCGGGGATAGGGATCAATCGCAATCGCGACGGCTTCAGCCACGACCTCGCCGGCATCGATGGTGTCACCGGTGAAGGTCTCGGGGGCATCGGGTCCTTCCGGGTCCAGCACCATTTCGGCGCTGTCGCTCAGGACGATTCGTGCGAGCTTCGATCCCTCGGGCACGAACACCTGCTCAAACGTTTCCTGGATCTTTGAGGAGACAGGCTCCAGCGTCACGACGCAGGCCTGCTCGATTTCCGCTTCCACGTGACCCTTGATGCGCACCCCATCCTTCTTCCAGCGCGCTATCTGCATCTCCGATTTCAGGGAGTGGACGGCTGTTACTTTCCAGAGCTGCGCCAGCCCTTCCCTTTCCGTCGGTCCAGCCTTGAGGTGAACCGTCACCGGATTGGCGGAGACATGACCTACCCGCACGGGATAGGAGAATGGCGGCTTCGCACCTTGTTCTCGAACAGGTTTCATTGATACCTCATTTCTGCGGAGCTGGCACGGCCACCGCACCCCTGGCAACGTGGTCCTCGTCAAGCGCCGCCAGCTCACCTTCGGCAAAGATCATCCATTTCGCCAGATCCAGCATAGGGTCGGAAGGCGTGACGTCCGGATGAATGTTTCGCGCGAGGGCGCGGGCGAGGCCTTCCTGGTCGCGCGCATCCAAAGCGGCGGCATAAGCTTCCAGCCGCCCATAGAACATTCCTGCCAGCTTCTTCATCCGCTTCGGAACACTTGGATCCCCCACCCCCAGCTCCCGGATGGAGTGGTCGATGTCTTGGAAGAAGGCGTCGATGATCTCCTGTGCAAGTTCCTGCCCGCTGACGCCCGAGCGAGCAGTGCGCCGAAAGAACAGGATCATCACGACCGACAGCATCTCAAAACGCCCCATCACGGTGTCGGGCACCCCAAGATCGCTATAGAAGGAAGGATTGCGCGCACCAGATGTCAACGCCGCATACTGGCGGTCGACGATCGGCTGGTTGCGCTTGTTCTTCCTGAACAGGCCAAAGATCATAAGAAGTCTCACAGTTAGCCGCCACATGTTGCATGGAGGCGAAAGCTGGTTTACCGAAGCATGCGCGAATTGCAACGTCGTTACAGCCTGCTGCACGATGCCGCCTCATCCTGGACTAGCCGGAAGCCCATCTTCCCCGGAATAGCCATAATGATGTGGACAGCAGGGAGCGGCGAAGGCCGAAATCTGAAATCTCGGGAAGCCTGAAGAGGCAGCAACAAGGTCTGAAATGAAGTTCTTGAGCAGAACCGCGGCAGCGGCCATCATCGCATCGGTAGCTGTTACCGGCTGCACCTCCATGGATATTGGCCAGACCCTCTACAATGGCTACGTTCTGGACGAGGAGTCGCTCGCACTTATTCCGGTCGGATCAAGCCGCGAACAGGTGTTGCTGACGATGGGCACCCCGTCCACCACCGCAACCTTCGATTCGGAGGTTCTCTACTACATCTCGCAGAAGCGGGAACGCCCCGTGGCCTTCATGAAGCCTCGGCTGGTGGAGCAGACGGTTCTCGCCATCTACTTCGACAAGGACGGCGTGGTGGAACGCAAGGCGAACTATACGCTCCAGGATGGCAAGGTCTTCGATACGATTTCGCGTACCACGCCGACGGGGGGTCGTGACCTGACCTTCCTGCAGCAGCTCCTCTCGGGCGGTGCCGCAGGCAATCGTAACGCGGCCCAGAACCTGTTCCAGAACCTCGGTCGCTAGGATCCCAGGTCCATTACCGAAAAGCCCGCGAACTCACGGAGTTCGCGGGCTTTTCCCTTTTCTGCTTTACCAAAGTCAGCCGGCCAGAACCGCCAAGAGCAGCAGAGCGACGATATTGGTGATCTTGATCGCCGGGTTCACAGCGGGACCGGCCGTGTCCTTGTAGGGGTCCCCGACCGTATCGCCGGTGACGGAGGCTTTGTGGGCGTCCGACCCCTTCATGTGGCGATGCCCATCCTTGTCGACGAAGCCGTCCTCGAAGCTCTTCTTGGCATTGTCCCAGGCGCCGCCGCCGGACGTCATAGAGATCGCCACGAACAGACCGTTGACAATGACGCCGAGCAGTGAGGCGCCGAGTGCCGCAAAGGCGGACGCCTTGGAGCCGGAGATCAACAGGACGCCGAAATAGACGACGAGCGGCGCCAGCACCGGCAGCAATGATGGCACGATCATCTCGCGGATCGCAGCCTTCGTCAGGATGTCGACGGCCCGGCCGTAGTCCGGCTTTACCGTCCCCTGCATGACGCCGGCATTCTCGCGGAACTGCCTGCGCACCTCCTCTACGATCGAACCGGCCGCACGCCCCACGGCTGTCATGGCGATGCCCCCGAAGAGATAGGGAATGAGACCGCCGAAAATCAGGCCGGCCACGACGTAAGGGTTGGAGAGGCTGAAGGAGATGTCGCCGATCCCTTCAAAATAGGGATAACGTTCAGCGTTTGCGGCAAAATAGGCCAGGTCGTTGGAATAGGCGGCGAAGAGGACCAGGGCGCCCAGGCCGGCCGAGCCGATGGCATAGCCTTTCGTTACGGCTTTGGTCGTGTTGCCGACGGCATCGAGTGCATCGGTGGACTTGCGCACGTCCGACGGCAGGCCGGACATTTCGGCAATGCCGCCGGCGTTGTCGGTAACCGGACCGAAGGCGTCCAGCGCCACGATCATGCCCGCAAGGCCCAGCATGGTGGTGACCGCGATGGCCGTTCCGAAGAGACCGGCAAGCTGGAAGGTCGCGATGATCCCGGCAACGATGACGATCGCGGGCAATGCAGTTGATTCCAGCGAAACGGCCAGGCCCTGGATGACATTGGTGCCGTGGCCGGTTACGGAGGCCTGGGCGATGGAGTTGACCGGCCGCTTGTTGGTGCCGGTGTAGTATTCGGTGATCACCACGATCAGTGCGGTGACGACAAGGCCGAGAATCCCGCAGATGAAGAGGTTGAACCCGGTGATCTCCATGCCGGCGACGGTACCGATCGCGCCCCAGCCGACAGTCACGGCGGTTGCGGCGGCAAGGCCGAGGATCGACAGCGCCCCAGTGACAATCAGGCCCTTGTAGAGCGCGCCCATGATCGAGCCGTTGGTGCCGAGCTTGACGAAGAAGGTGCCGATGATCGAGGTGACGATGCAGGCGGCGCAGATCGCGAGCGGATAGATCATGACGCTTTCCAGCACCGGCGCGCCGGCAAAGAAGATCGCCCCGAGCACCATGGTGGCGACGACGGACACGGCGTAGGTTTCGAAGAGGTCGGCCGCCATACCGGCGCAGTCGCCGACATTGTCACCGACGTTATCGGCAATCGTCGCGGGGTTGCGCGGATCGTCTTCCGGAATGCCGGCTTCCACCTTTCCGACGAGGTCGCCACCGACGTCAGCGCCCTTGGTGAAGATGCCGCCGCCGAGGCGGGCGAAGATCGAGATGAGCGAAGCGCCGAAGCCGAGCGCGACCAGCGCGTCGATCACTTCGCGCGATCCGGTTTCGTGACCGAGGCCGGAGGTTAGGACCCAGAAGTAGATCGAGACTCCGAGAAGGGCGAGGCCGGCGACCAGCATGCCGGTGATGGCGCCGGACTTGAAGGCGATGTCGAGGCCCGCCGAGAGGCTCTGCGACGCGGCTTGCGCGGTGCGAACGTTGGCGCGCACCGAGACGTGCATGCCGATGAAGCCGGCAGCACCCGAAAGGACGGCGCCGATGACGAAGCCGATGGCGGCCGTTCCGGAGAGGAGCAGCCAGGTCAAAACCGTCACCACCGCACCGACGATGGCGATGGTCATGTACTGCCGGGTGAGATAGGCCTGCGCGCCCTCCCGGATATAGCCTGCGATTTCCTGCATTCGGGCATTGCCCTGATCAGCGGCCAGGACGCTTCGCGTTGCCCATATGGCGTAGGCAACAGACAGAAGGCCGCACACGATCACACCGAGAATTACGGTCATTCGCTTCTTCCTCTCCCTTTCACCGGCAGGAAAAGTCCCCCGGCCATGAATGGCAACCACCTCCCCTCCCAAGGAAACCAAGGGTTGCCATGCGGAGGGGAGATTGCCCGGCAGGAGGAGCCGGCGTCAAGAGCTAGAAGAAGCTGGTGCGTCAGATGAGTTTTGCGGCCGCCGTCTTGCGCATCAGGAGAAGGATGAGGACGAGGCAGAGGATCGTCACGGGCCAGATGACGAGGTTCATCGCTTCCCAGCCCCAGGCGGTGAAGACCTTGCCGGAGGAGAAGGAGGAGAGCGCCACCGTGCCGAAGAGAATGATGTCGTGGAAGCCCTGCACCTTGTCGGCTTCATGCGGGCGGTAGCTGGAAGCGACGATTGCCGTGGAGCCGATAAAGCCGAAGTTCCAGCCGATGCCGAGCAGCACCAGTGCACCCCAAAAGTTCCACAGCTCGATCCCGGCATGGGCAACGACGGCGCAGCCCATGAGAATCAGCAGGCCGGCAGCGACGACCTTTTCCGTGCCGAAGCGGGTGATCAGCATGCCGGTGAAGAAGCTCGGCGCGAACATGGCGAGCACATGCCACTGGATGCCCAGGGTCGCGAGCTCGGTGGAGAAGCCGCAGCCGATCACCATGGCCAGCGGCGCACCTGTCATCATGAAGGTCATCAGCGCATAGGAGCCGATGCCGCAGATCATGCCCGTCATGAAGCGCTGGGTGAGCACGATCTCGCGAAGCGGGCGTGCCGGTGCGTCGCCGGCGGCCTTCGCCCCCGCTTCCGGTAGCTTCAGCATCATTAGAATTGCGATCGCCGCGAGATTGAGCGGGATCAGCGCGACGAAGGCGCCGGCAAAGATGACGGGGAAGAAGACGTCCTTTGCCCAGATGGCGAGCTGCGGTCCAAGGATGGCGGAGACGATGCCGGCGGCGAGGATCCACGAGATGGCGCGCGGCTTGTAGAAGCTGGGCGACGCATCGGCCGCGGCAAAGCGGATCTTCTGGGTGAAGCCGCCGGACACGCCGACGAGAAGCAGACCCAGCGCGAAGAGCCAGAAGTCCTGGCGAAAGAGTGCACCGGCGGCAAGGGCCGCACCGGTGGCACCCGTCAGCGCGCCCAGCATGAAGCCAGCCCGGCGGCCGACGAAGCGGGAGGCGATCGCCACGGCGACGGCGCCGAGCGCCACGCCGATGTTGAAGCCGGTCAGCGGTGCGGTGGCGAGCGACTTGTCGTCGCCCAGCATCTGGTAGGTGGCAAGGCCGCCGAGGGCAAAGGTGAGCGGCGGGGCGGAGCCGAGCAGCGCCTGAACGGCAGACAGCAGGAAGACGTTGCGGCGGGCGACCTGGACCTGCCCCTGAAGCCCCTCGACGCTGCCTTCCATCGTCCCCGCCCTTCCCTGCTGTCTTCTGTGGCGCGCTACTTGGCGGCGGTCTGACTACGGATCTGCTTGGCAATCCGATCTAGCACTGCGTTGACGATCTTCGGCTCCTCGCCCTCGAAGAAGGCCTGGGCAATCTCGACATATTCGGTGACGATCACCGGGATCGGCACGTCCTTGCGCTCGATGATCTCGAAGGTGCCGGCGCGCAGGATGGCGCGCAGCGTCGAATCCAGCCGCGACAGCGGCCAGTCGCTCTGCAGCGCGGAGCGGACAACAGGGTCG
>DASYHX010000056.1:0-8257 GCA_035998065.1 Pseudorhizobium sp. | reverse complement strand
CTCGTCAGTCACCGTGACGGTGAAGCTGGTTCCCTTCACCACCGCCGCCAGGAAAGGCGTGTGAACGTAGGTATGCGGCCGGCTGCGCTTCTCGATGTCGAGGGCGATTTGCCCCGTCTGCTGCACGACCTCAGTCTTGCGCGAGAAAAGCCCTTGTGTCGTGATCACTGCCCCAAGGGTGTTTGGGCTCAGAGAAAGCCTTTCCGGACCCCTCGTGAGGGTCACGCGCCCTCGCGGGCCCGTAGCAACCCACGCGTTGCTGGGAATGGTGATCCCCACCTTGACCTCGTCCCACGTCTTCTTATCAGTCGTATAGCTGACCTGTTTGGTGGTTCGGGAAACTACCCACTCCTCCGCGAAGGCAATCGAAGCACTCAGCATGGTAAGGAGAAATACGGACAGCCGTAACAGGCAAAGGAAAGGCGACATGGGACCCCCTAAATACAGAAGATCCTAATCTACAAGCTGCGCTTTAAGAAAATCCCTATGCACTCATTAAGAGTTTAATCGTTCTGCACTGAGCCGGAACATCATCGGCATCTCCGCCCGGAGCAACAGTTGCCGGAAGCCTATTCCGGTGCTCCCGCTCGACCGCTTCTGCCCGATCCGTAACTCCGGAGGGGGGAGGACAAACGATGCTCAAATACCTTCATCCGGGCCAATATACGTCCGACCTGTAATCGAGGGGGATACCCTCCAGCGCTCCCAGCCTTTCGGCCACGAATTCGATCTGCATCGCCAGATAGCGAATTTCGCGGGGTATTGCGATGCCGGCGACTATCTGCCGGTTGCGCCAATGGTCGTAGTTCAGCCTTTTCAGGCGCCGATCCGCCTCCAGACGCACATCGCCCGCCTGCGGCGCTCGCATTTCCAGCGCCGCCACCTGCGTGCCCGGCACTTCCCAGGTGGTCTCGCGCCCACCTTCGATTACCCTCAGATTCATGTCTCACCTCGTCACCCACCATCGGAAGGTCGACGATTCGAGCCGCGCGCGGCAAGACTCACTTATCGCAGATGATTCTTAGCTGCAGCATCCGTCACTTCCCCTCCCTATGCCGCGAAACACAATCCTGATATCCCTCCGCGCTCTTGAGCATAGGAGAGTTGGTTCGTGCAGGAAGCATTTGAATTCAAAGACAGCAGCACGACACTGAGCGAGACGTTGCGAACCCTGATCGGGCGAATTGACGGCAAGACGGTGACCCTGCGCGAAATGATGGCGCAGGTGGGGGAGCATGGCCTGCTTCTGATGTGCGCGCTCGCCTCCCTGCCCTTCCTCATCCCGGTTTCGATCCCGGGCGTCAGCACCGTCTTCGGCTTCGCCATCATCCTGATCAGCCTTTCGATCACCTTCAACCGCCTGCCTTGGTTGCCGAAGCGCATTCTAGACCGCCGGCTCGACACGACGAAGCTGGTGCCGGCTCTGGAGAAAGGCGCCAGCCTCGTCTCGCGTCTCGACGTCTACATCAAGCCGCGCATGGCCAGCTTTGTCGCAGGCAGAGTGATGAACCGGCTGAACGGGCTTGCCATCGCCTTCGGGGGCGTGCTCCTGATGTTTCCGCTCGGCTTCGTGCCGCTGTCGAACACGCTTCCGGGCATCGCCATCCTGCTGCTGGCGACCGGGATGATCCAGCGCGACGGGCTGATCGTCGCAGCAGGCTACGCCTTCCTCGTTTTCACGGTCATCTATTTCGTCGCGCTCGGCTTCCTTGCCTTCAGCGCCGGGCAGGGGCTGGCGGAAATTCTTCGGTAGCCGGCATCAGCGGTTCTCTTCACGCGCCTGGCGGCGGCGCTGCCACCAGACGACGGTCTGCCGGCGCCGGCGACGGACAAAATGCAGGTCGTGGGACAGCACAAGGATGCCGAGCGGCAGCATCCAGAAGCCGAGAATCGGCAAAAAGCCCAATGTGCCACAGGCGGCAAGCGTACCGCCGATAACGATCCGCCCTGCGCGTGAGCGCGGCATGGGGATCTGCCAGGAGCCGAGCGCCAGTCTGCCGCTTTCCGGATCCATGCCGAAGCGCACCGTTTTCCGTTCTCTGTCCAATGCCCGAGGCTCCGCAGACTGTGCCATGACGGCTCCAGATGGGTCAGGAATTGTGGCAAAACAAGCAAGCCGCATTTTTTTCGAAAAAGTCCTTGGCAAACGGGCAAAGCATTTGTATTACCCCGCTCACCGCCGCCACAGAGCGGCTTGTTCCCTGGTAGCTCAGCGGTAGAGCATTCGACTGTTAATCGACAGGTCGCCGGTTCGAATCCGGCCCGGGGAGCCATCTGTTTTCAAGCATCTCTGACTTGATTCTCGGGCGTATCCGCGGGCATTTGTCATCCGTTGCAGGGCTTCTGCACGACATCAGTCCGCTTGAAGCCACTGTCTCTTGCGTGAGACGCAAGACCAGGACACCCCGGGCTTCTACAATCGAGCGTCAATGAGTGACCTGTGCCGGAACGTTGGCGTGCAACATCCGTTCTTTGGAATAATCAAAGGAGGTTGCGCCGATGCCGGACGATCTGAAAGACATTGCAAACGACGTATCGAACGCGACCGAGAGTCCGACCACATTTGGACGCTCGGTCGAAAGCAAGGCCCAGGTTCTGGATGCCGCCAAGACCGCACATGCCACAGAGCCAGGCGAGGCGCTAAATGTATACCGGCTGGTTCCGGTGGCTCCGCCAAACGATGCGCGGTGGGAAAACGTGCCTGAGGTTCGCGAGATGCTGGTGGCGGCGCGCACGCCCGGCGATGCGCGCATCGTTGCTGCGGGCGCTGAACTCGACTTCATGGAGGTTGAGGCGCTTCCGGGCGAGGACGTGACCACCAGACACGGCAGCATCTATCGAGACGAGAAGGCCTTTACGGTCATCGAGGTGGAACGCGATCGCCATGATCTTCTTCGAGGTCCTCTCGACCATGCACCGCGGCTCAATACCATCGCTCCCGTCACGCGTTGACGTCAGGCATGTTACCTCGACCAGGGAACGGTCCTTTTATGAACTCTGGCAATCGAGGCGCGACAAGGTGCACCGGAGGCGCGATATGCGATCTACGAAAATGAGGATTCCGGCTCTGCTGACGGTTGCAGTCACACTGGGCAGCTGCACAGCCACGGGGCCTAATCCGGACCCGGTGCCAGGGAGCCTCATCTACGGTGGCCAACCCTCTGGACAGTTGACCAAGGCGCCAGTCGGCAGCACCTTGACCCATCGCTTCTATGATGACTTTGCGCAGGAGTGGGAAGAACTCTACCGGATCCAGCCCGACCGCTCCCTGACGCTCGTGCGTCGGACGCGGATCAACTATCCTCAGGATTGAACGCAGCAGCGCGCATATCCGCGACGGATCAACCATCGCTGTCGACAGAAGGCCGGGCGTGAGGGTTTTCTTCTAAGGGCCATCGGACGTGGAACCGATTCCTCCCGCCTGCGTCGCTCAACCGGCTACAATATTGGGAGCCCCTCAGATGCAGACTTTCCAGCGCTATTCGCCTGAAGCAACCCCACCCGGCGCGCTCATCGTGCGGCTGTATCATTCCGGAGCAGAGATCCGCGGTTATATCCGTCAGGTCGCAGAACCCGGTACGGATGATACGATCTTCCCTGGGGAGGAGATGGAGCCGGAGACGGCCTTCCGGATGGCGGAGAACAAGAACCGGGAGTCCGGTCAACCAGTCTTCGTGGAACTGAGCGAAGGGGTGGCTTGGGACCGAGCCTGGGGGGAACTGACTTGAGCGACCGTCTCCCCTGTATCTGATGACCGGACAGACGTAGCCAAAAATTTCCCGCTTTCCTTTCGGCGGCAGAAAGCGGTTGCTTGTATGAGCCGCCTTGTCGGTCGAGAAGTGCGGCTTACATCAGGCCAAACAGAAGGCTCTCCCCATGACTCTCCATCACTCCGTTCTTGATGCCATCGGCAACACCCCCCTCATCCGCTTGAAGGGGGCCTCCGATAGCACGGGCTGCGAGATCCTGGGTAAGGCGGAGTTTCTCAATCCAGGGCAATCGGTGAAAGATCGCGCGGCCCTTTTCATCATCCGTGACGCTGAGCGAAAGGGGCTGCTGAGGCCGGGGGGCGTGATTGTCGAGGGCACAGCGGGCAACACCGGGATCGGCCTGACTCTGGTTGCCAAGGCGCTCGGCTACCGAACCGTTATCGTGATCCCAGAGACTCAGAGCCAGGAAAAGAAGGATGCGCTGCGGCTGTTGGGTGCGGAACTGGTCGAGGTGCCGGCAGTGCCATACAAGAACCCGAACAACTACGTGAAAGTCTCCGGCCGCCTCGCCGAGGAGCTGGCGAAGACGGAGCCGGCCGGCGCCATCTGGGCGAACCAGTTTGACAACGTCGCGAACCGCGAGGCCCATGTCGAAACCACGGCCGTCGAGATCCTGGAACAAACGGACGGCAAGGTGGACGGCTTCATCTGCGCCGTCGGCTCCGGAGGAACGCTTGCCGGCGTTGCCAAGGGCCTGCGAGCAAGGAAGCCGGGCGTGAAGATCGGTCTTGCGGATCCCGAAGGCGCGGCTCTCCACGCGTACTACACGCAGGGCGAGTTCAAGTCCGAGGGCTCGTCGATCACGGAAGGCATCGGCCAAGGCCGGATCACGGCCAATCTGGAGGGCTTCACCCCGGACTTCTCCTATCGGATCCCCGATTCCGAAGCCTTGCCGGTCATCTTCGATCTCGTCGAGAACGAGGGCCTGTGTCTGGGCGGCTCATCCGGCATCAATATCGCCGGCGCCATCCGCCTGGCCCATGACCTGGGCTCAGGGCACACCATCGTCACCATCCTGTGCGACTACGGCAACCGCTACCAGTCCAAGCTGTTCAATCCGCAGTTCCTGCGCTCGAAAGACCTTCCGGTCCCGCAGTGGCTGACGACGGAAACAAACATCGCCATTCCCTTCGAAGCTGCCTGACCGATGCCCGTTGACGCACTTTTCCGCGATGACTTCTACCTGAACTCGCTCGACGCTACCGTTACTGCCGTTCATGACGATAGCAGCATCGAGTTCGACCGGACGTGCTTCTACGCGACTTCGGGTGGGCAGCCTGGCGATACGGGGTATCTGGAGCGCGTCGATGGCAGCAGGATTCGTCTTGGCCAGACCAGAAACGGCGGCAGCAAAGACGTTATCCTTCATGTGCCCCTGGACGGCGAAGCAAGGCCCTCAATGGGCGAAACGCTCCGCCTGCAGATCGACTGGGAGCGACGCCACCGCTTGATGCGCATGCATACCGCCTGCCATCTTCTTTCTGTGGTCTGCACCTATCCGATCACGGGTGCGGCGGTCGGCGAAGATGAGTCCCGCGTCGACTTCGACATGAGCGAGACCATCGACAAGGACGAGGTCACCGCCCGCCTCATGGAACTGGTGAAAGCAGATCATCCCATCTACGTTCAATGGATCACGGATGATGAACTCGCTGCCAACCCAGGGATCGTAAAATCAAAGAACGTCCGCCCGCCCATGGGTCTCGGCCGCGTCAGCCTCGTTTGCATCGGTGACAACTCCAGCGTTGACAGCCAGCCCTGCGGCGGCACACATGTACGACGCACCAGCGAGATCGGCGCCATCCACATTGCCAAGATTGAAAAAAAGGGTAAGGAAAACAGGCGCTTTCGCATCCGCTTCGGCGAAGCTCCGACCGACGCCTGAGCGTTAACACGAAGAGGTACCCATGACCCAGTCCAGCCGTTTCGTCGTCTCGTCAGAATGGCTTGACCGGGAGCTCGGCGCACCGGATCTTCGCATCGTTGATGCGTCCTTCTACCTTCCCGCGCAGCAACGCAATGCGGAAGCGGAATATGCCGCAGGACACATCCCGGGTGCTGTCCGCTTCAACCATGACGCCGTGGCCGATCATTCGAGCGACCTTCCCCACATGGTCCCCTCGCCAGAGGTCTTTGCGGAGGCCGTTGGCCGTATGGGGATCAGCGAGAGCGACCGGATCGTGATCTACGACGGCCCCGGTATCTTTTCAGCACCGCGCGGTTGGTGGCTGTTTCGCATCATGGGAGCACAGAATGTCTTCATTCTCGATGGCGGGCTCGATGGATGGAAGGCTGAAGGGCGGCCGCTCGAAACAGACGTTCCTGCCCCTGCCCCCGCGCTCTTCAACCCGGCATTCCGTCCGGAGAAGGTGATCGACCTCGATACCATGAAAGCAATCGTGGATGCCCGGTCGATCCAGGTTGCCGACGCTCGCAGTGCAGCCCGCTTCACGGCAGCAGAGCCGGAGCCGCGGCAGGGCCTTCGGGCGGGCCATATGCCCGGGGCGAAGAACCTCCCCTCCTCTCTCTTCTCCACGAATGGAAAGCTCAAACCCATGCCGGAGCTGCGCCGTATTCTCGAAGACGCTGGGCTGGATCTTGGCCGTCCTGTCGTCACCAGCTGCGGTTCGGGCATAACGGCGGCGATCATTACCCTTGCACTTGAGTCCCTTGGACATCAGGACAATGCCCTCTACGATGGCTCTTGGACCGAGTGGGGCGGCCGCAGCGACACGTCCGTTGTGGCCGGATCGGACGACTAACCATGCCGAAGAAGCCGCAGCCCCTGACGGCACACGTCACACGCCTTGAGATGACGGGACCGCCTCGGATCTCCCTGCCGGTCCCCGTCAATCTGCAGACGGCGGTGATCCGGGCACCCGCCATCCCGTTGCACTTTTACCGCTACCTCTACCGGCGGGTCGGCAAGCGTTGGCACTGGTACAACCGGCTGAGGCTGAGCGACGAACAGCTGTCGGCGATCATCCATCATCCGCGGGTTTCGGTGACGGTGCTCTACGTAAACGGTGCTCCGGCGGGTTTTTTCGAACTTTCCAAGGAAGCCGAGGACTGGACCGAGCTCTCCTACTTCGGCCTGTTTGACCACGCCATTGGACTGGGTATCGGCAAGTGGTTTCTGCAGCAGGCGCTTTATGCCGCGTGGCAGGACATGCCTGCGAAGGTTACCGTCACGACGAACACGCTGGACCATCCGCGCGCTCTCCAGCTCTATCAGATGATGGGGTTTTCCCCGGTCGCGACGAACGAGGCCATCGTCCAGCCGTTGACGGAGCGGGAATTGCTGCGGGCGCTTGACGCCTGAAGCAGGAAACGGGTGGCGAGACCCGGCGGAACACAGGATCATCAGCAGAACTCGATGGAGCCTGCCAGATGACGTACCTGATCTTTTCCGCAATCGCATCCGAACATGCCGAAGCTCTGCGGTCCGGCTCGCCCGATGCGTACGGACGAAAGCCTGAACGCCTGATGTCAGCGGGCGCCGGCATGCCCTGTCGCCACTGCCTGAACGTCATAACGGAGGGTGAAGAGCTTCTCGTTCTCGCCTACTGCCCCTTCCCCGAGCTGCAGCCCTATGCAGAAACCGGGCCGATCTTTCTGCATGCGCAAGCGTGCCGGCGTTATGACGCGTGCGAGATCCTTCCTCCGATCCTTGAAACCAGTCCTGACTATATCCTGCGCGGCTATGGGCATGACGACCGCATCGTCTATGGAACGGGCGCAGTCACGGCGCAGAGGGACATTGCATTTCGAGCAAAGGAACTCCTGGCGCGGCAAGACATCGCGTATATCCACGTCCGCTCCTCCCGCAACAATTGCTACCAGTGCCGTATCGACAGAGCCCCATCTGCGTTTTCCCGCAAACGTACCGTGACCTGAGGGACCGGGGCGAACGGGCGCCCCGGTTGCACGGTGTTCTGGCGGATGATCTGCGCCAGACAACAGCCCCCTAGGCGACAGCCAATAGCTTCTCCGCCGCGTGAACCTCGTATCCCAGTGCATCCGCGACGGCGGCATTTGTGATACGCCCCCTATGGACATTGAGCCCGTTGCGCAGGTGCTTGTCTTCGGCGATCGCTCGCAGCCCCCGATCGGCGAGCGCCAGACCGTAGTGCAGGGTTGCGTTGTTTAGAGCATGCGCGGAAGTCACCGGTACGGCGCCGGGCATGTTGGCGACGCAATAGTGCACGATGCGATCGACCTCGTAGGTTGGATCGGAGTGGGTGGTAGCGTGCGAGGTCTCAAAACATCCACCCTGATCGATGGCAACATCGACCATCACCGCCCCTGCCTTCATTCCCGACAGCATCTCGCGGGTGACTAGCTTCGGCGCTGCCGCGCCCGGGATCAACACCGCGCCGATCACGAGATCGGCTGCGAATACCTCCTCTTCAAGGGCGTCGATCGTCGAGTAGCGGGTGTGGACGCGGCCGTTGAATATATCGTCGAGTTGGCGCAGGCGCGGCAGC
>DASYHX010000045.1:0-10143 GCA_035998065.1 Pseudorhizobium sp. | reverse complement strand
GCATTATTGCCTGCCTCGGGCGCGACAATGCCTTTGGGGTCGCCATGGCCGAAGGTGCCGTTCTTGTTGCTGACGCGCTTTTCCACGACGTAAGACATGAATGCGCCCAGCGAGGCGCCAGCACCTGGAAGAATACCGCAGATAAAGCCGATGACGGAGCCTCTCAAATGCGCCCAGCCGCCAACGGCGATGTCGCGCAGCCTTGGAACCGCGCGGCCAAGCGGCACCATCTTGCTGTCCGACGAGTGCATGGTTTCCAGATAGAAGAGCACTTCGCTGATTGCAAACAGACCGACGATCGCAACAATCGGGTTGAAACCGTCATACAGATGGTAAGAGCCGAAGGTGAAGCGTGCCGTCCCTGTTGCCGGATCAAGACCTACGCTGGCAATCATCAACCCTATCATCGCCGCAAGCAGTGTTTTGACCGGATTGACGCCGGTAATGCCGCCAATGGTCGCGAAGGCCATGACATAAAGGGCAAAATAATCTGCCGGCCCGAAATAGATCGCAGCACCGGCCAGAAGTGGCGCAAACAAGGTCAGGCCCACCGTCGCAAACGTCGCGCCCACGAATGAAGCCAGCGCCGAAATCGCAAGTGCCTCTGCAGCCTTGCCACGCTGCGCCATGGGATAACCGTCGAGCGTCGTCATGATCGCCGGCTCGTCGCCTGGAATGTTGAGCATGATGGAAGAGATGCGCCCGCCATACATGCAGCCGTAATAGATACACGACAGCATGATGAGGGCGGAGACGGGCTCCAGGCCGAGTGAGAAGGCAAGCGGGATCAGAATTGCGACGCCATTGACTGGGCCGATCCCCGGTAAGGCGCCGATGATGGTTCCGACAAAACAGCCAAAGATCGCAAGAGCCATGTTCGTCGGCGTCAAGGCGACGGCAAAACCCTGTCCGAGCAGCGCGATCGTTTCCATGAGCTAGCCCAAACCTGCGGGAAGCGCACGCAGGGGCAATCCGAGCAGCGTGTCGAAAGTGACAAAGAGAACAAGGGTCATCAGAACCCCCGAAAGCGCCGATTTCAGCCAGCCGCTGAGCAGGATGCGCCCCAGCAGGGTCACGGTGACAAAGGTGGCGAGCAGGAAGCCGAGCGGGTCAAGAAGCAGGGCATAGGCGATCAACAGCACCACGGCGGCGATTTGACGAACGAGCGGCGTGCCCGTCACCCAGACCGGATCAGGATCCGGTCTGAGGACGAGGCACAGGCTCAATAGCGCTGCCGGTATGGAGAGCATGACCGGCAAGGCAGCCGGGCCAAGAGGATCGCCAAAGCTTGCCTCATAGCTGCTTGCCGTGATGCCGAACGCAATCGAGACGATCAGCATGACGATGCCGGCAATGCGGTCACTCACTTGATGACGCCGATCTGGCGGGAGATTTCCTCCATCTGTGCGGCCTGTTCAAGCACATAAGCCTCGAACTCCTCGCCGCCACGCCATACGGGAACAAGGCCGCTGCCTTCCGCCGCCGCTTTCCATTCCTTGCTGTCATAGAGTTTGTTCAAGGTAGAAACCCAGCGCTGGTAGTCCTCGTCGGAGACGTCCCCGCCGGTGTAGAAGCCTCGCCAGTTGTAACCGGTGACATCAAGCCCCTGCTCCGCTGCCGTTGGTGCATCCGGGAATGCCGGGATGCGTTCATCCGACAGGGCGGCAAGGATGCGAATGTCTCCCGATTCCACAAAGCCTGCGATTTCACCCAGATCCGTCGTCACAAGATCCACCTGACCGCCCAGCATCTGCGTAACAGCCGGACTGCCGCCATCGAACTGGACCCAGCGGATCCCCTTGTAGTCGTCACCGGACAGGCCCGCGGCCTTCGCCACCATCAAAAGACGGATGTGATCCCAGCCGCCGGCACCCGAAGAGCCCGCCGCCGTCACCGATGCCGGGTCCTTATTCATGGCCTCGGTAAGGTCTTTCAGGGTCTTGAACTGAGAATCCGCCGGCACCACGATGACACCGACGTCCGTCCCAAGCATGGCAAGCCAACGCATGGCATCGGTGCCGGCAGGAAAACGACCTTGGGCGATTTGAGTGATGCCGACGGTGGATGTCGCGACCAGCAGAGATCCATCATCATTGCGCTTCGACGCAACATTTGCCCATGCTACGGCGCCGACGCCGCCCGGCATGTTGGTGACCTGAACCGGGTTCTCCACCAGTTTGAGATCATAAAGAAGCTTGCCGACGGTGCGGCATGTGAAGTCCCAGCCACCGCCCGGATCTGCCGGCGCTATGCATTCTTCAGCTGCCGACGAGCCGACTGAAAGCGACAGCGCCAAAGCACCAAGGCTCAGAAGTTTGGTCAATTTCCTCATTACTGCACTCCTCCCTGAATGGTTGTTTCCTGCTTCAACCCCTGACGTGTCCGCGCCAACTAGGAACAACGAGCCTCCAACCCGTTGAACCCCCGGGTCCTTATGCCCTCACTCTCCCAACCTGGTTTGGCTTGACGGGGCTCTTTGGTTCGCCGGCAAACCCACGCGCGCCCAAAAGGCGGCGCGCATCCTCCAGCGCCTGGACGATCTGCTGGCGGACGTCGCGGGCATGAGCGCGCACGGCATTGGCCGCGTCCTCTGCGCGGCCCTGGCGCACCAATTCGACGATTTCACAATGTTCACGGTGGGCGACAGCACGCATTTCGGCGGAACTGGCAACAAGCCAGCGCGCCCGCATGGTCCGGTTGACGGCGTCCTGCACGGCATCGCGCATGAAGCGGTTTTCGGAAAGCGCAGCGAGCTGCACATGAACGTCCAGGCCGATCTCGAACCATGCGTCCGGCGTAAAATTGGTCAGCCCGCGGTCGATCGAGACGCGGATTGCGTCAAGGTCTTCAGGGGCCGCCCGTGCGCAGGCCAGGCGGATGGCGGCATCCTCGACAACTTCCCGGTACTCGAAGATTTCGTCAAGCTGCCTCAGATCGAAGGGCGCGACGACATAGCCGCGCTCGCCCTTGATGACAAAGCCGTCCCGGATCAATTCGGTGAGCGCCTGGCGGATGATGGTGCGAGACACGCCGTGTTGGCTTTCCAGGGACCGTTCCGTGATCGGTTCACCCGGTGCGAGGGTGAGCGTCAGGATCTGCGAGCGGATATCCGCCATGACCCTGTGTCCGAGCGAGTGTTCGGCTTCGCCGGTTGCGTCAGCCATTGCCCCGCTTCTCTGTCTCAGCACCTGTGCCATTGACCCTCCACCCGGCGACGGTATACCAAAGTGGTCGACCGATGCAATCCACGCCGGAGGCGATTATGTACGAGAGCAGGTTCAGACGAGATCGTGGTCTCCCGGAGAAAGTCAGCGTCATTGATGTCGGACCGCGGGACGGCTTGCAGTCGGAGCCCGCCTATGTTTCGCCGGAAGATAAAATTGCCCTGGTCAACGGCTTGATCGCCGCAGGCGTCCGTCATCTTGAAGTGACATCCTTCGTTTCACCCCGCGCCGTGCCGCAGCTGCGCGACGCTGCGGACGTGCTGAGGGGTATTGATCGAAACCGAGGCGTGGTGCTGACGGCGCTCGTTCCCAATGAGAAGGGGGCCGAGCGCGCCATCGAGGCTGGGGTTGATGCCATGGTCGTCTTCATGTCGGCGTCCGAGAGCCACAACCTGAAGAACGTGAACCGCACGCGCGACGGGTCGTTGGCCGGGCTGAAAGACATCTGCAGGACAGCAGAAGCTGCCGGCATTGATGTCTATGGAGCGATTGCCACATCCTTTGGCTGCCCCTTCGAGGGTGACGTTCCTGTCGGCGAGGTGGTCAAGATCGCTCAGGCCTATCGGGATATGGGGATCACCAAGCTGTCGCTTGGCGATACCACCGGCATGGCCACGCCCCCGCTCGTGGCCGAGCGGGTCCAGGCGCTGAAGACTGACGTGCCGGAGGCCGATATCGCGCTCCATTTCCACAACACCCGAGGCCTCGGGCTTGTGTGCGTCTACGCCGGCTTGATGGAGGGCGTTACGCGTTTTGAAGCGAGCGTCGGTGGGCTTGGCGGTTGCCCGTTTGTGCCACGGGCGACGGGCAATATCTGTACGGAGGATCTTGTCTACATGCTTGATGAATGCGGTATCGAGACTGGTATCGACCTAAAGAAGCTGATCGAGGTTTCCAGGCGCATTGAAGGCGTGATCGGCCGGTCATTGCCCGGGCAGGTGATGAAAGCTGGCCACCGTCTCGACCTGCACCCGATGGATTCCGTCAGGACCGCAAATGGTTGAGGAGGGCGGCCTAAAACATGACTCCGATGCAGTCGGCCTGAAGGCACCGCTGGCGGGCGTACGGGTGATCGACCTGACGCGGGTTTTGTCGGGGCCTTTTTGCTCCATGTTGCTTGGCGATATGGGCGCCGATGTCGTGAAGGTGGAGCCCGACAAGGGGGATCCGATCCGCCAACAGGGCGCACTACGGGACGGGCTGTCGTGGTATTATGCCTCTTTCAACCGCAACAAGCGCTCAGTGGTCATCGATCTCTACCGCGCTGAAGGCCGTGACGTCCTGTCCCGGCTGATCGAGACAGCGGATGTTCTGATCGACAATTTTAGGCCCGGCGTCCTTTCGCAGATGGGCTTTGACAAGGCGCGGCTTGCGCAGCTCAACCCACGGCTTGTCACCGCCAATATCAACGGCTTCGGCAGCGCGGGCCCTTATGTCGATCGTCCTGCCTTCGACTTCATCGCCCAGGCGATGAGCGGGCTAATGAGCGTCAACGGCAAGGACGGAGAGGAGCCGATGCGTGTCGCCCAGCCGATCACCGACCTCCTGGCCGGGCTCTACTGTGCCTTTGGCATCGTTAATGCCCTGAGGGCGCGGGATCTCAACGGTCGCGGCCAGCACGTCGAGACTGCCATGATGATGAGTGCGGTTTCGATGATGGCCTATCTTGCGACGGAATTGTTTGCGACAGGTAAGAACCCGCAACGCACCGGAAACGACCATCCGCTGGTCGCTCCTTATGGCCTTTTTCAGACGGCAGATGGCGAGATCGCCGTGGCACCCTCCAACGACGTCATCCTGAAGCGCTTTCTCGATGTTCTGGAACTTGGAACGCTGATGGATGACGAACGCTACAATACCAATGACAAGCGCTTTGCCCGACGTAGCGAACTCAATGCCCTCCTGAATGCACGCACGAAAACGGAGTCGCAGGAAACCTGGATCGCTAGGCTCAACGCGGCGGGCGTGCCTTGCGGGCGGGTGCAGGATCTGGCGGAAGCGCTCAGCGACCCGCAGGTCAAGGCGCAGGACATGGTGATCGAGGTTGAGCATCCTGGGCATGGAAGCGTTCCAATGCTGGGCTTCCCGGTCAAGCTCACTGAAACCCCGTGCCGGGTTACCCGACCCGCTCCGCCGCTTGGGGCCCATACTGCCGAGGTCCTGGCAGAAGCTGGATACGGCGCCGACGAGATCGCGGCGATGAAGGCGGCAGGCATTGCCGGCTAGTGAGTAAAGATTGGTCAGTGGTGCTCGACCTAGGCCATCATCCACCTCGTCGGGCAACCATCCCCAACTGCTGCCCCCAAAGCTCATGTCTCACGGCGCGCGCGATGACAGCACCGACATGATGATAACACCCGGTCCTGTGATGCGGCGGATAGGCAAGATCAAAGCATGCCGGTGAAAAGCTTGCTGCTGCCAAGCAGAGACGCGGCGTCAGCGAGCTTTTGTGGATCTTTTACTCCAGCGTCATATAGCAGCGAGACGATGCGCAGGATCAGGGCGTGGTCAAGGTCCAATGCTCCATCAGGACTGGCTGTGACACGTTCGGATGCGGCCTGGATGATGTCGATATCGTCGAGGTAATCTGTTTCTCCCCCTCTTCCAACACCGGACATGGAACCCTCCTCCGCAGCAACGTGCTCATAGGTGGGAGGCCTGCCGATCCATCGCCAGTGACCTGGGTGAAGAAGGAGCCATGCGGAGGTCATCGGCAGGATAGGTACTCCTGCCTAATCTGGCCTCCACGCGAAAAGTCGTTAGCAGGCACCAGTTCCGATGACGCGTGAGCCCTTGCCGGCTGTCGGGTCTTCCTTGTTCCAGGCAACCCCCAACCCGATCTTGAAATAGCCCCTCCTCACCTTCTTCAGTTTGAAGTTGCGACCACGAAGATCCCGCGTCCACTCCGGCGCAGAGCCGACGTCAAGACCAGCCGACACGAGCGATACGAGCGACACGAGCGAGAAGGTGTCGTTGCAGGTGTAGCTGACATGCCCGCCAGATCATGCTCCTCGAACGTCTCCGCGAAATAGTCGTGGTAGACGCGAAGGCGCTCACGACAGACCCACGGGTCCTGGTCCAATAACAGGAGTGAGACGAACTCCTTGAAAGGATCCGAACCCACGAGCCAGTGATTTCAAGAGGACCTTAGTGAACAGTTCATCGGTATAAGTGATGCCCGCACAACGCGGCAAACAGACTCAGCACGCATAAGCCCCACCACAAGTCCCCCGGTTGCACGTCCGTGAAGCGGCATTCGACGCAATCGCAGATAAATGATCTCCTACAAAAACCGCACCGGTGGCGGACGAAACGAAAAGACATTCCGGGAGGATGTGTTGCGGGCTTTTTAAAACACGAGGCAGCGGCTGGGAGGAGGATTGTTGCGCAGCCATGCTGACGCCGCCTACGAATACAGCAAGGGCTAGATAGAGCAGTCCGGGACGATGACCCCTTATCCAACTCGATGGAACAAAACAACATCTTTTCCCTTTTGTTTGCTGAGGTCGCGTGCTGTGTCAACCGGACGTGACAGGGGATGACGAAGTTCTCACCGCGGCCAACGAAACGGCAGCCGAGAGTCCAACCTGTCGGCCGCGCCTCATCCCCGTCGTCATCCGACACGGGAGGCGGATTGTACCGGGACTGCCATGCCCAGCGACAAGCTCTCGAGCTACAAGCAGAAGCGCGATTTTCACAAGACGCAAGAGCCGAGCGGCGCAGCGAAATTGAAGGCATCGAACCGTAGGCGCTTCGTCATTCAGAAGCATGACGCCACGCGGCTTCATTATGATTTGCGACTCGAACTCGACGGTGTCTTCAAGTCCTGGGCGGTCACCAAGGGGCCATCGCTCGACCCCCACGACAAGCGTCTCGCCGTCGAGGTCGAGGACCATCCGTTGGACTACGGGGACTTCGAAGGTACTATACCGAAAGGCCAATATGGCGGCGGCACAGTGATGCTCTGGGATCGGGGCTATTGGGAGCCGGAGGGCAACAAGACTCCGGAGCAGGCCCTCGCCAAAGGCGACTTCAAGTTTACGCTGGAGGGCGAGCGGCTTCATGGCAGCTTCGTGCTGGTGCGGATGCGCAACGATCGCGACGGCGGCAAGCGGACCAATTGGCTGCTGATCAAGCATCACGACGAGTTCTCGGTAAAGGAGAACGGCGCGGCCGTGCTTGAGGAGAACGCGACGTCGGTCGCGTCTGGCCGAACGATGGAGGCGATTGCTGCCGGAAAGGGAAAGAAACCAAAACCGTTCATGGTGCAGAGTGGGGACGTTCAGGCGGACGCCGTCTGGGACAGCAATCACGGACTGGCGGCAGAGGAACGTGCCGCGGATACGAAGACAAAGCGGAAGCCAGCACTGCCGAAAACCGCGAAGTCCGCAATGCCGGAGTTCATTCCTCCGCAGCTTTGCGAAACACTCGAACGCCCGCCCTCGGCCGAAGGCTGGATCCACGAGATCAAGTTCGACGGTTATCGCATCCAGATGCGCATCGAAAACGGCGAGGTGACGCTGAAGACCCGCAAGGGCCTGGACTGGACTGCGAAATATCCGGCGATTGCGAGTACCGGCGCTGCCCTTCCCCACGCCATTATCGACGGGGAGATCTGCGCCCTGGACGAGAACGGTGCGCCGGACTTCGCCGCGCTTCAGGCGGCGTTGTCGGAAGGTAAGACCGACGTCCTGGTCTACTTTGCCTTTGACCTGCTGTTCGAGGGGGAGGAAGACCTGCGGCAACTGCCGCTGACAGAGCGAAAGCAACGCCTGCAGACACTGCTGAGCGAGGCCGGCGATGACCCGCGCCTTCGTTTCGTCGAGCATTTCGAAACCGGTGGCGATGCAGTCCTTAAATCGGCGTGCAAGCTCTCCTTGGAAGGCATTGTCTCCAAGCAAGCCGACGCGCCCTATCAATCCGGCCGCACGGAGACCTGGGTGAAGTCCAAGTGCCGTGCTGGCCATGAAGTCGTTATCGGCGCCTATGCCAAGACCAACGGTAAGTTTCGTTCCTTGTTGGTCGGCGTCTTCAGGGGTGACCACTTCGTC
Source organism: Pseudorhizobium sp. (assembly GCA_035998065.1). Lineage (GTDB taxonomy): Bacteria > Pseudomonadota > Alphaproteobacteria > Rhizobiales > Rhizobiaceae > Neorhizobium. The sequence continues at coordinate 1,868 of DASYHX010000045.1, read as the reverse complement.
TATGTCGGTCGGGTCGGGACCGGCTATGGTGCAAAGACGGTCGAAAGGATCCTGCCGAGCCTACGGGAGATCGAGGTCGAGAAATCCCCGTTTACGGGCCCCGGCGCTCCGAAGAAGGATCCCGACATCGTCTGGGTCAAACCCGAACTGGTCGCCGAGATCGAATTTGCCGGCTGGACAGCGGACGGCTTGGTCCGTCAGGCGGCATTCAAGGGATTGCGCGAAGATAAACCTGCGGCCGAAATCGAGGCCGCAAAGCCGGCATCGCCGGCAAAGACGGGCACGCGGACGCCGGACGTGACAAAGCCATCAAGACCGGCACGCGGCAAGAACGCTAAGGCGGAGGTGATGGGGGTGATGATCTCCAGCCCCGACAAGCCCCTCTGGCCAGATGCCAACGACGGAGAGCCGGTCACCAAGGAAGATCTCGCCCGCTATCATGAAGCGGTCGGTCCGTGGCTGATCGACCATATCAAGGGACGACCATGCTCGATCATTCGGACGCCTGATGGCATCGGCGGCGAGCAATTCTTCCAGCGGCATGCGATGCCGGGAACGTCGAACCTGCTCGAGCTGGTCAAGGTATTTGGCGACAAGAAGCCCTATCTGCAGATCGATCGGGTCGAGGGCCTTGCCGCCGTTGCGCAGATTGGCGGTGTCGAGCTGCATCCCTGGAACTGCGAACCGGACCAGCCGGAGGTTCCGGGGCGTCTTGTCTTCGACCTTGACCCCGGACCTGACGTCCCCTTCTCCACCGTCGTCGAAGCCGCTCGCGAGATGCGCGATCGGCTGGAGGAACTCGGTCTCGTCAGCTTCTGCAAGACGACCGGCGGCAAGGGCCTGCACGTCGTCACGCCGCTAACCGTGGCAAAGAGCAAGAAGCTGACCTGGGCGGAGGCAAAAGGGTTCGCTCACGATGTTTGCCGGCAGATGGCACGCGAGAACCCCGAGCTTTATCTGATCAAGATGGCCAAGAACCAGCGCAACGGCCGGATCTTCCTCGATTACCTGCGCAACGATCGAATGGCGACGGCGGTCGCACCGCTGTCGCCGCGTGCCCGGCCGGGTGCGACTGTCTCGATGCCGCTCACTTGGAGCCAAGTAAAGACGAATCTCGATCCGCAGCGCTTCACCATTCGTACCGTGCCGGCGCTCTTGTCGAAGACGACGGCCTGGCAGGATTACTGCGAGGGACAGCGCTCGCTGGAGCAGGCCATCAAGCGGCTGGCGAAGTCGATGAAACAAGCCGCCTGACGCGCGGTCTGTCCGATACCATAGCCTCGATCGAGTTCATTGAAGACGATCGGGGCCTTTCGGCCCCGATCCCACGCATATCATCATGCATCGTAGGTTGGATGCTCCCAACCAAACTCATTAAACCACTTGTTAGCCCAGTCCTGCATTCCAGCATCAGGGCCGCTACTATCTGGTCTCAAATCGGTTTCGCCCGAACGGATTCGTGCCGAAAAGGCTGCACTTTCCGCCTTCCGCGCATCAACCAGCGAGCCATACTCACTTCTGCCATCAATCGCGGGAATGCTTGTGAAACCGGCTGCCCCGCCCGAAAACTTAATGCCGAGAACAATTTCACCGCTTGAAAACTCGCCGCGATTTTCGGTGATTGTTTCAGTAAGAGCATTCACAATGGCGTTCTCAAGGGAAATACCGGCATGAGCGCTCTGCTGCGCGTTTACCTTTTCAAAGGGTAGAACAGGAGGCCGCCTCGCGGCTTAGATCGGATAGTGGATGTGTCCGTCCTGCACCGTAAGCCAGCGCAACTCGGTGAACTCTGCGATCCCTGCCTTTCCACCGAAGCGCCCATAGCCGGAGTCCTTCACCCCGCCGAACGGCATCTGTGCCTCATCGTG
>DASYHX010000031.1:0-4199 GCA_035998065.1 Pseudorhizobium sp. | reverse complement strand
GATCGGTCGCAAGCTTTCAACCATTCCGGAGGGCTTCAACGCTCACCGCACGATCAAGCGCTTCATGGACAACCGGGCGCAGATGATCGAAACCGGCGAGGGGATCGATTGGGCCATGGCCGAGGCATTGGCCTTCGGATCTCTGGCGGTTGAAGGAACCAAGATCCGCCTGTCCGGACAGGACTGCGAACGCGGCACATTTTCGCAGCGTCATTCGGTTCTCTATGATCAGGAAACTGAAGAGCGGTATGTGCCGCTCGCCCACCTTGCGCCGAACCAGGCTCGCTACGAAGTCATCAACTCGATGCTTTCGGAAGAAGCGGTCCTCGGGTTCGAGTATGGCTACTCGCTGGCACGTCCCAATGCGCTGACGCTGTGGGAAGCTCAGTTCGGCGACTTTGCCAACGGTGCGCAGGTCGTGTTCGACCAGTTCATTTCGTCGGGCGAACGCAAGTGGCTGCGCATGTCGGGTCTCGTCTGCCTTCTGCCGCACGGCTATGAGGGGCAGGGTCCCGAGCACTCGTCCGCCCGTCTGGAGCGCTGGCTGCAGATGTGTGCCGAAGACAACATGCAGGTGGCCAACGTTTCCACACCGGCCAACTACTTCCACATCCTGCGCCGCCAGGTGAAGCGTGACTTCCGCAAGCCGCTGATCCTGATGACGCCGAAGTCGCTGCTGCGCCACAAGCGCGCGACCTCCACGCTTGCCGAAATGGCTGGCGAAAGCTCGTTCCACCGGCTGTTGTGGGACGATGCCGAGGTCATTAAGGACGGACCGATCAAGCTGCAGAAGGACGCGAAGATCCGCCGCGTCGTGATGTGCTCGGGCAAAGTGTATTACGATCTGCTCGAAGAGCGCGAAAAGCGCGGGATCGACGATATCTACTTACTACGCATCGAACAGCTCTACCCCTTCCCCGCCAAAGCTCTGATCAACGAGCTTTCGCGCTTCCGCAATGCGGAGATGGTCTGGTGCCAGGAAGAGCCCAAAAATATGGGCTCATGGGCATTCATCGATCCGTATCTGGAGTGGGTGCTGGCTCACATCGATGCCAAGTATCAGCGGGTTCGCTACACCGGTCGTCCGGCAGCGGCCTCGCCGGCAACTGGCCTTATGTCGAAGCATCTGGCCCAGCTCGAAGCTTTCCTCGAAGACGCACTCGGCGGCTGATCCTTCAGCCGCTCATTTCTCAGTCGAAACGAAATCTGACAAACACGGAAACAGATCATGGCCACCGAAATCCGCGTCCCTACCCTCGGCGAGTCCGTTAGCGAGGCAACCGTCGGCACCTGGTTCAAGAAGGTCGGCGACACGGTCAAGGCCGACGAGCCGCTGGTTGAACTAGAAACCGACAAGGTAACAGTCGAAGTACCGGCGCCGGCCTCGGGGGTTCTTTCCGAGATCGTCGCACAGAACGGCGAAACCGTAGGCCTGGATGCGCTTCTCGGCCAGATCACCGAAGGTGGCGCCGGTGCAGGCACGGCAGCTCCTGCCGCCAAGCCAGCTGAAGCCGCCGCTCCGGCTAAGACTGCAGAACCTGCACCGTCGGCGGCACCTGCCGGGGCAGCGGGCGGTTCTTCAATGCCGCCGGCTCCGGCTGCCGCCAAGGTTGCTGCCGACAACAACATCTCTACGTCCGAGATTGAAGGGTCCGGCAAGCGTGGCCAAGTGCTGAAGGGCGATGTGCTCGCCGCCGTCGCCAGGGGCGCGTCTGCTCCGGCATCCGCTCCTGCTGCTGCACCGGCTGCACCCCGCCCGGTTTCCTCGGCCGACGACGCATCCCGCGAGGAGCGCGTGAAGATGACGCGCCTGCGCCAGACGATTGCCAAGCGCCTGAAGGATGCGCAGAACACCGCCGCCATGCTGACCACCTACAACGAGGTGGACATGAAGGCGGTGATGGACCTGCGCACCAGGTACAAGGATGTGTTCGAGAAGAAGCATGGGGTGAAGCTCGGCTTCATGGGCTTCTTCACCAAGGCCATTACCCATGCGCTGAAGGAACTGCCGGCGGTTAATGCCGAGATCGACGGCACGGACATCATCTACAAGAACTACTGCCACGTCGGCATGGCCGTCGGTACCGACAAGGGCCTCGTCGTCCCCGTCATCCGTGATGCCGACCAGATGTCGATTGCCGAGATCGAGAAGGAACTCGGGCGTCTCGCGAAGGCTGCCCGTGACGGTTCGCTCAGCATGGCCGACATGCAGGGCGGTACCTTCACGATCACCAATGGCGGTGTCTACGGTTCGCTGATGTCATCGCCGATCCTGAACGCCCCGCAGTCGGGTATTCTCGGCATGCACAAGATCCAGGAGCGCCCGGTTGTGGTCGGCGGGCAGATCGTTATCCGTCCGATGATGTATCTCGCGCTCTCCTACGATCACCGGATCGTCGACGGCAAGGAAGCCGTCACCTTCCTCGTTCGCGTCAAGGAAAGCCTTGAAGATCCCGAGCGCCTGGTCCTCGACCTCTAAGCACGGGAGAGCAGCATGGAGCTTGCTTCGGCGGATGCCACCTATCTCCTGACGCTGCTTGCGCTGAGCGTCGTTCTACTGCTCGTCCATATCGGGCTGCAGGGCATGCTGGCCACCAAGGAACTCGGCTCCGCATGGAATGCGGGGCCAAGGGACGAGGGGCGGGAGCCCCGAAACGCTCAAGCGGGTCGGGCGGCCCGTGCCTCTAAGAACTTCCAGGAAAGCTATCCCGCCTTCGTCGGTCTCTTGCTCGGGCTCGCCTTTGCCGGCGACACCTCCGGCATCGGACTGTTCGGCGCCAGCCTCTGGGTGGTGGCGCGGGTCATCTACATCCCGCTCTATCTCAGCGGTATCCCCTATATTCGCTCGCTCGTCTGGCTCGTCAGCATCATCGGTCTCCTGATGATGATGTTCGGCCTGTTCGCCTGACCCGCAGGGCTCAGCAAGAAGGATTTCTCCATGGCTTATGATCTCGTCGTAATCGGAAGCGGCCCCGGCGGCTATGTCTGCGCGGTCAAAGCAGCTCAGCTCGGGCTGAAGGTTGCGGTGGTCGAGAAGCGCTCGACCTATGGCGGAACCTGCCTCAACGTCGGCTGCATTCCCTCCAAGGCACTCCTGCACGCGTCCGAGATGTTCCATCAGGCTGCTCACGGCATGGATGCACTCGGCGTCGAGGTTGCCGCCCCGACGCTTAACCTCGACAAGATGATGGCGCACAAGGATGCGACGGTGAAGTCGAACGTCGAGGGCGTTTCGTTCCTGTTCAAGAAGAACAAGATCGACGGCTTCCAGGGCACGGGCAAAATCGTATCGGCGGGCAAGGTTTCCGTCACCGGCGAGGACGGCAAGGCTCAGGAACTCGAGACGAAGAACATCGTCATTGCCACGGGCTCGGACGTCGCTGGCATTCCGGGCGTCAATGTCGAGATCGACGAGAAGGTGATCGTCTCGTCCACTGGCGCTATCGCGTTGGACAAGGTGCCGCAGAACCTGGTGGTCGTCGGCGGTGGTGTGATCGGGCTGGAGCTCGGCTCCGTCTGGATGCGCCTCGGTGCAAAGGTCACGGTCGTCGAATACCTGGACAATATCCTGGGCGGTATGGACGGCGAGGTCTCAAAGCAGTTCCAGCGGATGCTCGCCAAGCAGGGCGTGACTTTCAATCTGGGAGCCAAGGTTACGGGTGTCGAAAAGAGCGGTGAGGGCGCCAAGGTGACCTTTGAGCCCGTGAAGGGCGGCGAGGCGCAGACGATCGATGCGGACGTGGTGCTTATCTCCACCGGCCGCAAGCCCTATACTGCAGGCCTCGGGCTGGAAGAGGCAGGCGTTGCTGTCGACAATAGAGGCCGCGTCGAGATCGACGGCCACTTCAAGACCAATATCGACGGCATCTATGCCATCGGCGACGTGGTCAAGGGGCCGATGCTGGCGCATAAGGCGGAAGATGAAGGCGTTGCCCTGGCAGAGATCCTGGCCGGTCAGCACGGTCACGTGAACTATGATGTCATTCCCGGCGTCGTTTATACCCAGCCGGAAGTGGCCTCGGTCGGCAAAACCGAAGAGGAACTCAAGGCCGCGGGTGTCGCCTACAAGGTCGGCAAGTTTCCGTTTACGGCAAACGGCCGTGCGCGCGCGATGCTTGCCACCGACGGCTTCGTCAAGATCCTCGCCGACAAGGAGACGGACCGCGTGCTGGGCGGTCATATCGTCGGCTTCGGTGCCG
>DASYHX010000014.1:0-1882 GCA_035998065.1 Pseudorhizobium sp. | reverse complement strand
CCGGCCGTGCTCCGGTCCGGTCAATCTGTCCCGGCTCCCGCCGGCGGCGGCACTTGCCCGCGGCTGGTGCCTGATGGACCTCAACCGGCCGCTAGAGGCTGCGGAGAGCTTTCAAGTGGCCGTCGGCAGCAGCAATCCCCGGGTTCGAGAGGATGCTGCCTATGGCCAAAGCCTTGCTTATCTGCGCCTCGGCTTGACCGATCGAGCGGCCGTCGCAGCCACACAGGCACCAATGCGAGCGCAACGCGCGCAGGAATTGCAGGCCTCTATCCTCGCAGATCGTGCTGTCCAGGCATTCCAGTCGGATCGCTATCGTGAAGCCCTGCTCTATCTCGACCAGAGGGGGCAGGTGCAACAGGAATCCGTCGATCTGATGGTATTGCGAGGCTACAGCTACATGAACCTCAATAGGCCTTACGACGCCCTTCGCATTTTCGAGGCGGCGGCGGCAACCGGAAGCAGGGATGCAAACCGGGGCCTGGCGGACGCCAAGAGGGCAATCGGCTTGAACTAACGACCTGAGAGGGCCAACTGACATCTTGCGGTAGATGCGGGCTGGCGCGCCGGCCGCGGAATTTCCAGCCATCAATCGACGGGAGATAGAATGCAGACACAGCCTTCAGCCGAGACGGCATCAGAACTGAGACGGCTGACGGCGGTTCGTTCGTTACTGGATGTTCATTTCGGTCCGACTCCAGAGCTGGCGGCCACAGCAGAACTGGCGCAGGGCGTCTTCAATGTTGCGCGTGCGGCCGTGCATATTCTGGATGAGAACTGGCTGAGGATTGCCAACCAAGCAGGATTGCAACTTGCTGAATGCTCCCATGACATGGCGATCTGCACCCGCGTGCTGCAAACCCGCGACCTGCTGATCATTCCCGATCTTCGCGAGCACCCCGAGCTTCGCCTGATGCCCTACGTGACCGACGATCCGGCGCTACGCTTCTACGCCGGCGTGCCGCTCGAGCTGGAGCCGGGGCTAGTCGTCGGCACGTTTTGTCTTCTCCATACGGAAAGCAAAACACTCACCGACGAGGAGAAAAAAAGCCTGCGTCAGTTCGGTGAGGTCGCCGCCGCGCTTCTGCGCCTTCAGCGCGCAAATTGCATCCTCAAGATCAGCGGTGACACTCTTGCGGATGCAGCTATGCGCGATCCGCTGACGGGCTTCTATAATCGGCTGGCACTGGACAATATCGTGGACGTACAGCTTCGTCCCGAGAATAGCCAAAAGGGGGTTCTTGGGGCGCTCTATCTCGATCTGGACGGCTTCAAGGCGATCAACGATACCCATGGTCACCGCGCTGGGGATCTGACCTTGCATGCCGTTTCCGAGCGAATGCGAAACGCGCTTCGCGGCAGCGACATTGTCGTGCGGATGGGTGGCGATGAGTTTGCCATCTTCATGCCCGAGCTTGAGTCACGGGAGCAATTGAAGGCTGTGGCGGAACGTCTGCTCGCTCAGCTTCGGGAGCCGCTCACCGTCAACGGAAAGACTGTGCTGACCGGCGCCAGCATCGGGGGTGTCGTCACCTCCCTAGGGGCTGCAGACCGAACCAGCCTTTTGTCGACCGTCGACGAGGCGATGTACGAGGCCAAGGCCAGGGGCCGCAACTGCTTTGTGGAGAAGGAGATCGGCGGCTAAAGGAGCGTGCCGAGGCCAAGGCGGCCCCGCTCGATCGCAATTGCAGCGGGTCCTGTCGGGCGACGGAACCCGCTCATCTTTTGTCGCGGTTACTCCGCAGCGACCAGCCGGGCCGCTGGCTGCTCGGCCGGCTTTCTGCTTGGCGAGGTCTTGTAGTGCGTGGCGTAGATCATGCCGCCAACGAAGGTAAGGCCGCCAACGAGGTTGCCAACAACGGTCGGGATCTCATTCCACAGCAGG
>DASYHX010000532.1:0-5618 GCA_035998065.1 Pseudorhizobium sp. | reverse complement strand
CTGGATCGCGGCGAGACCGATGCCGCCCAGACCGAACACGGCAACCGAGTCACCCGGCTGCACCTTGGCGGTGTTGTGGACCGCGCCGATGCCGGTGGTGACGCCGCAGCCCAGAAGGCAGACATGCTCGGGGTTCGCTTCGGGGTTGATCTTGGCGAGCGAGACTTCGGCGACGACGGTGTATTCGCTGAACGTCGAGCAGCCCATATAGTGATAGAGGGGCTGGCCGTTGTAGGAGAAGCGCGTGGTGCCGTCGGGCATCAGGCCCTTGCCCTGCGTTTCGCGAACCGCGACGCACAGGTTGGTCTTGCCGGACAGGCAGAACTCGCACTTGCCGCACTCGGCGGTGTAGAGCGGAATGACGTGATCGCCCGGCTTGACGCTGGTGACGCCCTCGCCGACCTCGACGACGATGCCCGCGCCCTCATGGCCGAGAACGACCGGGAAAATGCCCTCCGGATCGTTGCCGGACAGCGTGAAAGCGTCGGTGTGGCATACCCCGGTATGCGTGACTTTGATGAGCACTTCACCTTTCTGGGGCGGTGCGACATCGATCTCGACGATTTCGAGCGGCTTGCCTGCCTCGAAGGCTACGGCGGCGCGAGATTTCATGTTTGGATCTCCCTCTTTTCTAGAACCGGACCGCCGGTTGCGAGTCCCCGTTTCGATATCTCGATTCGGAGCCAAGCATACTGGCTGGGAGTATGTATAAGATACTCCTAGCCAGTATGCAAGAGGGATAATGTCTGAGGGTGGTGAAAGCGCCCGACAGGGCGTTACGGCTTCGGAAAAGCGCAGCGCCATGGCTGATGCTGCGTTCCAGAAGGGGGCGGCTTGCCGATCCGGGGGGGTGTTAGATCGACAAGCCGGAAGGGGGTGTGCGTGCGGCAAGCAGTCCGCCCCCAACGGCTCAGAATGCCCCCCGACATGACCGGGGGGCATTCCGGGTTAGATGGTCAGGCCGCCACAGAGCCGTGCGGATCGATGACGTACTTGAACGCCGATCCGTCATCGAACTCCTTGTAGGCCGCCGGCGCGTCCTCCAGCTTGATGATCTTCGTGTTCATCATCGGAGTCAGATAGGGCATCCGATCGTTCAGGATGGCCCGCATGAGGGCGTGGTTGTAATTGGCCGTCGGCGACTGGCCTGCCGACATCCGCGGCGACTTGATCCAGCCACTGGCCCAATCGACTTCCATGCTGCCCTTCTTGTTGTCCCGATTCTTGGAGATCGGATTGGGGCAATATACGCCGACCGTGCTGGTCATCCCGCCGAAGCGGACATATTTCAGCAGGGCGTTGGTGACGGCGTTCTCGACGATCTGGTCGGACTCCGCCCCGAACCCGCGACAGTCGAGGCCCACATAGTCGATGACGCGATCGGCCTCGCGCTTGCCGGTGATCCGCTCCAGATGATCTTCGATCGGAATGCCGTCCGACAGGTTGATGGTCTCGACGCCGTGCGGCTTGAGCAGATCGAGCCGCTCCTGAATGAAGTCGGCGACGATGATGGCGCCGGCACCGAGGAGCTTCGCACAGGCGGCGCCCGCGCGGCCGACAGGCCCCGCGCCGAAGATCAGCACATTCTCGCCGACGATATAGGCCGGTTGCGCCGGCCAGTCGGGAGCGGCGAACCCGTGGAACGCGGTCGGCAACACGTCCGAAAGGAGCGTCAGATCACGGATCTTCGCCATGGCCGCGTCCTTGTCGGGGAAAGCCAGCAGATTGAAGTCTGCATAGGGCACGAACAGGTAATCCCCCTGCCCCCCGGTCCATCCACCCAGGTTAAAGCCATAGGCGCCGCAGTCGACTTCGGGGTTGGTGTGCTCGCACACGTCCGAGCGCATGTGCTTGCAGTTGTAGCAGCGTCCGCAGCCGACGTTAAAGGGAACGGACACGATATCGCCGACCTTGATATATTCGACGTCGGAGCCGACCTCGATCACCTCGCCGGTCATTTCGTGGCCCATCGTCATCCCCTTGGGGACTTCAAACGAACCTCGGTAGATGTGAAGGTCGCTGCCGCAGATGTTCGTGGTGACGATCTTGAGAATGGCGCCGTGGGGAGCTTTTTTGCCCTGTGGAGTAATCAGCTCCGGGAATTTGAAGGTGTTGACCTTCATTTCCATCGGTTTCTCGAAGGTTACGATCCGGTTGCCTGTAGCCATCAGATATCTCCTGCGTTTTTTCACGCCCCCCCAAGTATTGACGAGAGTAGGACTTGACACGGATCAACATGCCGCACCGAATTAATTCAGCGCAGCATAGTAGTGTCGTTGCCAGTCTCATCATTACCGTCTTGGCAGAATGGCGGCGCTTCTCCTTCGGAGCAAACTCGAAGATTCTATCCCAAGATCGGAAATTCCTATGACCAAGCTACAGGAGAATGACTGCCGCAATGCAACAAGATGATATATCATATTCCATTGCAGCAAGCATAATGTTTCTGGAAGACAAGGCGCAGTTGAAGTCTATCAGGGTGACGCCCTATGCGCCCGTTCTCTGGACTTGAGTTGTGTTGGCGCAATGGTGCCGGTCTCTCTATCATCCTCTGACAGAAAGGAGTTCTTATGAAACGCGCTATTGTAACAGGAGGATCGGGGCTAATCGGTCAGGCTATATGTTCCGCCTTATTGGATGAAGGTTGGGAGGTGGCATCCTTCGATTTGAAGGAAGGAGCGATCGGTCAACAGATCCATTGCGATCTTGCCAGCGAAGAGTCCGTAGCCGAGGCTTTTCGTGCCCTTGGCTGGGATCGACTGGACTTGCTCGTCAACAATGGTGGGCTTGTTTACGACACATTCATGCAGCTCGGTGACACCTCGCTCGACCAGTGGAACAGCACCATTGGCAGCCATCTGACCGGGGCCTTTCTGATGTCGCGAGCGGCATTGCCCCTGCTCACCGATGGCAGTTCGATTGTCATGATGGCTTCCACCCGCGCGTTGATGTCCCAAGGCATCGACTTTGCCTATGCCGCTGCGAAAGGTGGCATGGTGGCACTCGCGCAGGCGCTGGCGGTGCAACTTGGCGCCAAAATCCGGGTCAATACAATCGCACCTGGTTGGATCACCAATGACACGAATCTGCGCGCCGAGGACGAGGCGCAGCATCCGGTTGGCCGGGTCGGTCGCCCCCAGGACATTGCCGAGGCCGTGCTATATCTGGCGTCCGCCGGCTTTGTTACCGGGCAAACGCTTGTGGTCGACGGCGGGATGACCAAGAAAATGATCTACGTCGAATAGTGGGTCGCGCGACCGTTCATGCTGCGATAGCACGGCATGAACGGTCAGCCCCCTTCGGGTTGGAACTGGCGGTACAGGTCCAGAGCGGCCTCTATCGAGGCCATTGTCTCGGGTGCGCGGACTATTTCGAACAGCGCGGCTGTGGGTGTCGATTTCACCCCATTTCTGGGCATGGCCAATCCAACAGCGGCATCTGCGCCCTCACCTGCGACTTCAACCGCCCGAATGTCGGAAATCCGAGCAAAATAGGTTGCGAGAGATTGCGGAAGGACGGTGGCATATCGCCCACTTGCGATATGGGCAGCGAGAACATCGACATTGTTGGTCCTGATCGACTTTGCGGCACGGTGCCCGAGTCTAGAACGCGCGGCTTTGGGTAGCGCGCAGTCCAAGATGCACAAAGGCAGCTCGGCGACATGATCCCATGAAACCTGTCGCGGGAGCGGGTCGCCGGATGCCTGGAAAACGACGATCCGCTCCCGGTAGAGAAGGTGCGTGTCAAAGTCCTCCTCAGATATGTCTTCGAGATAGACCAGCGCCATGTCCATTTCATGCGTCAGCAAGGCTTTGGTCAGCGACGAGGTTTGCGCTGTGCAAATGCACTGTTCGAGGAGCGGCATCCTTTCAGCGAGGGCAAGGCTGAGGATCGATGCCATGATCGACGTGGCCGACAGCACGCCCAGGCGAATTTGACCTTCCAGCCCACGTTTCTGGGCCGAAAGGTCGCGCTCCAGCCCCTCGCAGTTGCTCTCGATCTTCTTCGCCCAGGCCAGCACAGTCTCACCTTCCGATGTGAGTCCGTCATAACGCCGGCCATGCCGCACGATCTCCACACCCAAGTCCTGTTCGAGCTGCTTGATGCCGGCGGAAAGCGTGGGCTGCGACACGTTGCAGCTCTTGGCTGCCCTACCGAAATGGCCTTCCTGATCGAGCGCAATCAGATATCCGAAATTCTTGACGATCATAACGTGTTCTCATCCAGTTGCGATTTTCCAGTGGAACCACAAATTGCAGTCCCGCAATCAAGTTATGATGCCGGTGGCACGCGAAGCTGAATGAAAATACCAAAGCATGGAACTGGAAAAATGTAGATACGCCGCTTAGGGCGATCTATGAAAATACCAACCCATAAGTCGTACCACGCGAAAATTGGGCGCACCGTCATTATATTGCCGATCGGTAAAAAATTGTTCTTATAAATCTATATACAGGTACTGCGGTTTCTAAGACCTACTTAAGATAGGTTCGCAATATCCGCATTATACCCTCCATGTCGTCGTCGAATGGGCTGGCTCCATTTTCCCCATGCGCGCCGTTGGCGGGGCCGAAGGTCTCACGGAGATGGCCTTCCATCACTTCTGCCATCAACCCGTTGGTGGCGCCCCGCATCGCCACAATCTGTTGGAGCAAAGGGGCGCAATCCGTTCCGGCCTCGATCGCGCGTTCAAGCGCTTCCGCCTGCCCCTTGATGCGACGCAGGCGTGTTATGGCCCGCTTCTTCTCTTCTGGTGAATGTGGCATCGCGCTTTCCTGACTGTTGATATGCACATACTATACAGGGGGGGAGTTTCAACCCTATCCTGTGCCTTGCGCCGCGCTGACACCTCAAATTTCGGCCGAAGCGAGCCTGAACCTTCCCCTACGCCTCCAGAAACATCGAACGCCAGACCTGGGTTCCTACCCCCTTGATACTGGTGGGGAGTATGATATATTGCCGGCCCGATCGGATCGCTGCACCAAAGGAAATGGCGCGCGTCCGGCCCCCAAGCCCTGTGTTCGAATCGCAAAGCCTCTGCAGAGGACAATCGGACGAACATCGGCGGGACAAAACAGGGAGGAATGTTGGTGATTGAGAATCTCGATCCGGTAATCCTGGCCCGGGCGCAATTCGCGTTCACGGTCTCATTCCACTTCATCTTCCCGGCCTTCTCCATCGGCACGGCAAGCTATCTCATGGTGCTTGAAGGGTTGTGGTTGAAGACCGGCAGCGGTGTGTATGCGAACCTCTATCGCTACTGGCTCAAGATCTTCGCCGTCGCGTTCGGCATGGGTGTGGTCTCGGGCGTGGTGATGTCCTACCAGTTCGGGACGAACTGGTCGGTATTTTCGGCCAAGGCCGGTCCGGTCATCGGCCCGCTCATGGCCTATGAGGTTCTGACCGCGTTCTTCCTTGAAGCCGGTTTCCTTGGCGTGATGCTGTTCGGCATCAACAAGGTAGGCAGGGGCCCGCATTTTTTCGCGACCTGCATGGTCGCCGTCGGGACGCTCATCTCGGCGACCTGGATCATTTCCGTGAATAGCTGGATGCAGACGCCGGCAGGCTATGCGATCAATGCCAAGGGCCAGTTCGTGCCCGCAGGTTCGTGGCTTCCG
>DASYHX010000526.1:0-8764 GCA_035998065.1 Pseudorhizobium sp. | reverse complement strand
TGGCATACGGTGGTGGTCTTCAACGAAGGTCTCTGCAAGGTCGTGGAGCAGTACGTGAAGAAGGGCGCCAAGCTCTACATCGAGGGCGCGTTGCAGACCCGCAAGTGGCAGGACCAGAACGGTAATGATCGCTATTCGACCGAAGTTGTGCTGCAGGGCTTCAATTCGACCCTGACCATGCTCGATGGACGTGGCGGTGAAGGCGGCGGGCAGGGCAGCTATGGCGGTGGCGGTCGCGTCAGCGGCGGCAGCGATTACGGCGGAGGCAACTTCGGCGACGACTACGACCGGCCAGCCTCCGGCGGAAGCCGTGGAGGCCAAGGTGGCGGCCAGGGCGGCGGCTTCTCCCGCGACCTCGACGACGACATCCCGTTTTGACGAGAGGGCGCTTCGGCGCCCCTCTTATTCGCAAATGACTGCTGGCCGAGATCAGCCCGCGGCAAAGGCGGCCTTGATCCCATCCACGACGAACTGCACCGAGAGCGCCGCAAGGATGACACCGAGGAGACGGGTGAGGATCGCCCGCCCGGTGACACCGAGGAAGCGGTCTAGCCGTTCCGCAATCAGGAGCATGGTGAGCACCAATCCCATGCTGAGGGCGAGAACGAGGATCAGCAGCGCCCTGTCCCAAGGCCCCGATAAAGTTCCAGCCAGCAGCACGGTCGCCGAAATGGCACCCGGACCAGCAATCAGCGGCAGAGCCAGCGGAAAGACGGCGATGTTGTGAATATGGTCGATGGTGACTGCCGCTTGCGAGGTTTTCTCCTTACGTTCCTGTCGTCTTTCGAACACCATCTCAAAGGCGATCCAGAACAGGAGAAGTCCGCCGGCAATGCGGAAGGCCCCCATGGATATACCCAGCGACCCCAGGAGGCTTGCACCAAACAAAGCAAAGATGGCCAGAATGCCGAAGGCGATAAGGGAGCCACGGATGGCGACCTGCCGGCGTTGGGTCCGCGTCATCCCCACCGTAAGTCCGAGAAACACCGGTGCCAAGCCCGGCGGATCGAGCGTCACCAGCAGTGTCGTGAAGGCGTTCACTAGCGTGTCGGCACTCGCCATCCTATATCCTTGCCAATGTTCCCGTTCTTGCGGATCCCGCACGGGATTGTTAGGACAGCCTGGCGAACAAGGAAAGAGCTCGGTTCTGCGTCACCGTCCGGATAGGGTGTTCTTTGAGGAAGCCGGCATCGGTCGGAAAGCTGTTCAAAACCGCCGCAGAAGTGGCGCTCTCGACCTCTTTCCGATATAGAAACGCAATTGATTCCGAACAAAGATCGTGATCCGATTTGACTGAGCAAAGCACTCCCGGCGGCGGAAAGCTGCCCCCTGGCATCGAACCCATTTCCATCATGGAGGAGATGCAGCGGTCTTATCTCGATTATGCGATGAGCGTGATCGTCAGCCGCGCGCTGCCCGACGTTCGAGACGGGCTGAAACCCGTGCACCGGCGCATTCTCTTCTCCATGAGTGAGATGGGGATCGACTGGAACAAGAAATATGTGAAGTCCGCCCGCGTCACCGGTGACGTCATGGGTAAATATCACCCGCATGGCGATGCAGCGATTTACGACGCGCTTGCGCGCATGGCACAGGATTGGTCCCTACGGCTGCCGCTGATCGACGGCCAGGGCAATTTCGGCTCCATTGACGGGGATCCGCCGGCCGCACAGCGCTATACGGAATGCCGCCTGCAGAAGGTTGCGCACACGCTCCTCGATGATCTGGACAAGGAGACGGTGGACTTCCGCGACAATTACGACGGCACCATGTCCGAGCCGGTTGTGGTGCCGGCTCGCTTCCCCAACCTGCTCGTCAACGGTGCAGGCGGCATTGCGGTTGGTATGGCCACCAACATTCCGCCGCACAACCTAACCGAAGTGATCGATGGCTGCATTGCGCTGATCGAAAACCCCGCAATCGAACTTCCTGAGTTGATGCAGATCATCCCGGGGCCTGATTTCCCCACGGGGGCACTCATCCTCGGCCGGGCAGGGATCAAGTCGGCATATGAGACCGGACGCGGCTCCGTCATCATGCGTGGCAAGGCGCATATCGAGCCGATGCGTGGCGATCGCGAGCAGATCATCATCACCGAAGTTCCCTACCAGGTGAACAAGGCAACGATGATCGAGAAGATGGCAGAGCTCGTGCGAGACAAGCGCATCGAGGGCATCTCCGATCTTCGCGACGAATCCGACCGCCAGGGCTACCGCGTCGTCATCGAGCTGAAGCGGGACGCCAATGCCGAGGTGATCCTCAACCAGCTTTATCGCTATACGCCGCTGCAGACCTCCTTCGGCTGCAACATGGTAGCGTTGAACGGCGGCAAGCCGGAGCAACTGACCCTGATTGACATGCTGAAGGCCTTCGTGTCCTTCCGCGAGGAAGTCGTCAGCCGCCGTACGAAATACCTTCTGCGCAAGGCTCGCGAACGGGCTCACGTCTTGGTTGGCTTGGCGATTGCAGTGGCCAATATCGACGAGGTGATCGCGCTCATACGTCGTGCACCCGATCCGGCAACGGCGCGCGAGCAGTTGATGACACGTCGGTGGCCTGCACATGACGTGGAAGCTCTGATCCAACTGATCGACGACCCGAGGCACAAGATCAACGAGGACGGCACCTACAATCTTTCCGAAGAACAGGCCCGTGCCATCCTCGAACTCCGCCTTGCCCGCCTGACGGCTCTGGGCCGGGACGAAATTGCCGATGAGCTCAACAAGATCGGCGCGGAGATCAGCGACTACCTCGACATCCTCTCTTCACGCGTGCGCATCTATCAGATCGTAAAGGACGAGCTTGCAGCTGTTCGCGACGAATTCGGCACACCGCGGCGGACAGAGATTCTCGAAGGCGGTCCGGACATGGACGACGAGGATCTGATCGCGCGAGAAGACATGGTCGTCACCGTATCGCACCTCGGCTACATCAAGCGCGTGCCACTGACCACCTACCGGGCCCAGCGTCGCGGCGGCAAGGGGCGCTCGGGGATGGCCACACGCGACGAGGATTTCGTCACGCGGCTGTTTGTTGCCAATACCCACACACCCGTGCTGTTTTTCTCCTCGCGCGGCATCGTCTACAAAGAAAAGGTCTGGCGCCTGCCCATCGGAACCCCAACATCGCGCGGCAAGGCCCTGATCAACATGCTGCCGCTCGAACCCGGCGAACGCATCACGACCATCATGCCACTGCCGGAAGACGAGACTACCTGGGACAATCTCGACGTCATGTTCTCCACGACGCGGGGTACCGTACGACGCAACAAGCTGTCTGACTTCATCCAGGTCAACCGCAACGGCAAGATTGCGATGAAGCTGGAGGAGGAGGGCGACGAGATCCTCTCCGTCGAAACCTGCACCGAACGCGACGACGTGCTGCTGACGACGGCGCTCGGTCAGTGCATACGCTTTCCCGTTGATAGCGTCCGCGTCTTTGCCGGTCGCAACTCGATCGGCGTGCGCGGCATCTCTCTCCAGTCAGGAGACCGCATCATTTCCATGACCATCGTTGGCCATGTGGATGCGGAGCCGTGGGAGCGTGCAGCCTATCTGAAGCGTTCCGCTTCCGAGCGCCGCGCCATGGGTGTGGACGAAGAGGACATTGCACTGGTGGGTGAAGAGATCGGCGCCGTGGGCGAGCTTAGCGAGGAGCGTTATCAGGAACTCAAGGCGCGCGAGCAGTTCGTGCTGACGGTCTCCGAGCGCGGCTTTGGCAAGCGGTCTTCGTCCTATGACTTCCGCACCTCGGGTCGTGGTGGCAAGGGTATTCGCGCCACCGACACGTCGCGCACCAATGAGATCGGACAACTAGTCGCAGCCTTCCCAGTGGAAGACTCCAACCAGATCATGCTGGTGTCCAATGGCGGCGTTCTGATCCGAGTGCCGGTGGACGGCATCCGTATCGCAAGCCGCGCGACCAAGGGCGTTACCATTTTCTCGACCGCCAAGGACGAACGCGTCGTCTCCGTCGAACGGATCAGCGAGCCGGAAGGAGAAGACGAGAACGGAGCGGTGCTTCCGGAAGAGATCATCTCCGAGACGGGTGACCTTGGTGCCCCAGCGGAAGCCGAAGGCCCGCCAGAAGCCGACTGATGACCGAAGGGTCAACGAAAAAGCCGGGCGCTTCGCCCGGCTTTTTTGTGGCTGAGCGGACGACCCTAGTCGTCGGCGCAACCCGCTACTGTGATTGTTCCAGATGTCTGCTGAATTAGAATGGAACGTGACGTTTCGCGAGGACTTTCATCTCTTCGCTCTCGCGGCGCAACTCAGCAATCGTTGATGCGACCGATGCCACAAACATTATGCTGATCAGACTCGCCAATACCGTCAACGTCACGAACATGTCCTGCCTCTTTCGTCAGTACCGCTTAGTAGAACGAGAGGTCGTGGTACCTTCCCGTCATCTGCGGATAGTTTAGCTCGGTCCATTCCGACCGGTCCTGATAAAGGGTCACTGTGGCCGTGAGCATTGCCGCAACCATTGCTGTCCAGACCATGTTGATCATGGAGATCTTGTCCAGCATGATCGGCTTCCTTCTCTCGATCATCTCAGTTGTCCTTCTTGCTGGCAGAACGCTAATTTCGCATTCTGGTTCCAATTTGTTCTGGAAAGCTCTGGGTGCGCCGTGAGCTTTGCCCTTACTGACGTGCGTCAGAGGTGCGTCGCTGCCCGCTTTCCGGTTTGGTCTCCCGCCCCATCGCCGTATAAAGCCACAGGCGCAATGAGCGGGTCTTGAACGGGCCGTTCATCTGGCGTTCATCATTCCCAATACTTGAAGTGCCGCGCCTTCCATGACAAAAGGCGAAAAACCGGCGGGATCTCCATGGCGATCGCTTTCTACCCGGGGTCCTTCGATCCCCTGACCAACGGTCATCTCGACGTGCTGCTGCAGGCCCTGCAGGTGGCGGACAAGGTCATCGTCGCAATTGGTGTCCATCCTGGAAAGGTGCCAATGTTCACCTTCGAGGAGCGGGCTGACCTAATCCGGGGGTCACTCCTGGGGGCTCTGCCGGAAAAGGGGCGGGACATAGAGGTAGTGTCTTTCGACAATCTCGTGGTCGATGCGGCACGCGCCTGGGGGGCGCAACTGCTCATCCGAGGCCTAAGAGACGGCACCGATCTGGACTATGAAATGCAGATGGCCGGAATGAACCGCCAGATGGCGCCGGACATCCAGACCGTATTTCTGCCTGCCGGAGTGGCGTCTCGGCCCATTACGGCCACATTGGTTAGGCAGATCGCCGCAATGGGCGGCGACGTTGGCGCATTTGTGCCGGCACCCGTCTTCCTGGCCATGAAGAACAAGCTCAAACGCTGACTTCCCATACTGGAGATTCTATGAAATCGATCCGTTTTGCCGTCGCAGGCGCTTTCGCACTCGCGTCTCTGGCGTTCCCGGCACTCGCAGCCGAAGACGACTTCCTGACGATCCAGCTGAAGGATGGCCCTGTGGTCGTCGAACTGCTGCCGCAGGTCGCACCAAAACATGTGGAGCAGATCAAGAAGCTGGCCATCGAAGGAGAATACGATAACGTCGCCTTCCATAGGGTCATAGAAGGGTTCATGGCGCAAACCGGCGACGTTGAATTCGGTGACATGGAAGAGGGATTCGATCCCAACCGTGCCGGCACGGGCGGTTCAAAGCTGCCGGATCTCCCTGCCGAATTCTCCGAGCTCCCCTTTGAACGCGGTACGGTCGGCATGGCGCGCTCGCAGGATCCGGACTCGGCCAATTCGCAGTTCTTCATCATGTTTGATGAAGGATCCTTTCTCAACGGCCAGTATACGGTTGTCGGCAAGGTTGTTTCCGGTATGGAGAACGTTGACAAGATCACGCGCGGCGAGGGTGGAAACGGCGAAGTTTCCGATCCCGATCGCATGATCAAGGTCACCGTCGGGAAACCGAACTGAAAAGGGCGCCTGGCGTCGGACAAGAAAAGGAGAAGGCCATGGCCGAGATCAAGGATCCGGAAAACACCCTCATCATGGAAACAACCAAGGGCAAGGTCGTCATCGCCCTGATGCCGGACCTGGCGCCGGGCCACGTCGCCCGCATCAAGGAACTGGCACGCGAACAGGCTTATGACGGCGTCGTATTCCACCGCGTCATCCCCGACTTCATGGCGCAGACCGGCGACGTGCAGTTCGGCAAGAAAGGTGGCGAAAACTTCAACCCGGGCCGCGCAGGCATGGGCGGCTCCGACAAGCCGGATCTCAAGGCGGAATTCTCTGCCGTTCCGCACGTTCGCGGCACATGCTCGATGGCCCGCTCGCAGAACCCGAACTCCGCCAATTCGCAGTTCTTCATCTGCTTCACTGACGCGCCATGGCTGAACAAGCAGTACACGGTCTGGGGTCAGGTCATAGAAGGCATGGACAACATCGACCAGATCAAGAAGGGCGAGCCGGTTCAGGATCCCGACTCGATCGTCTCCGTCAAGGTTGCCGCCGACATCGCTGCCTGACGGCTGCGCTACGAGACTGCGAGGCGCCTCGGTCATGCCGGGGCGCTTTTCTGTTGTGCAGTCCGCTACTATCTGCGAAGGCCTAACCAATAGCCAAACTGATCTCGACATCCCAATGCGCGTAGACCTCTTCGATTTCCATCTGCCCGACGAAAACATCGCGCTGCGCCCGGCGAGCCCGCGCGACAGCGCGAAGATGCTTATCGTACGTCCGGGACAGGAACCGGTTCTTGAGGAAGGCCGCGTCCGCGATCTGCCCGACATGCTGCGGCCGGGCGACGCGCTCGTCTTCAACGACACGCGCGTGATACCGGCGCAGCTTGAAGGGCAGCGGGTGCGGGAAGGGGGAACGGAGCTTCCCGTCTCCGCCACGCTGCACATGCGTGTGGGTCCGGAGCGGTGGAAAGCCTTCGCAAGGCCAGGCAAGCGCATCAAGATCGGCGATCGCATCCTCTTCGGTCACGGCGGCGATGCCTGCCTGCTGGGGACGCTAAACGCCACCGTCGAATCCAAGGGGGAGGGTGGCGAGATCACCCTCCTGTTTGATCTCGCGGGGCCGGCGCTGGATGAGGCTATCATGACGGTGGGCCACATCCCCCTTCCGCCTTACATTGCTGACAAGCGGCCGGAAGACGAGCGCGACCGGCAGGACTACCAGACGATCTATGCCCGTGAAGAGGGTGCTGTCGCGGCGCCGACTGCTGGGCTGCACTTCACGCCGGAGCTTTTCGCGGCACTGGATGCGGCAGGTATCGAAAGACACTTCGTCACACTGCACGTCGGAGCGGGAACTTTTCTTCCGGTGAAGGCCGAGGACACGGCCGAACACAAGATGCACTCCGAAATTGGCTACGTTGATCCTGAGACCGCCGAAGCCTTGAACGCAGTGCGGGCGAGGGGCGGGCGGATCGTCTCGGTCGGAACGACCTCGCTGCGGCTTCTCGAAAGTGCTGCAGCCGAGGACGGAACCATCCTGCCATGGAGCGGTCCGACCGACATCTTCATCACGCCCGGCTACCGCTTTAAGGCCGTGCATATGCTGATGACCAACTTCCATCTGCCCAAATCGACGCTGTTCATGCTTGTCTCCGCCTTCAGCGGCCTGGAGACCATGCGAAGCGCCTATGACCATGCGATCGGCACCGGCTATCGCTTCTATTCCTACGGCGATTCCAGCATCCTCTTCCGGAAACCAGAATGACAGAGACGTTCCAGTTCAACCTCAAGACCACCGACGGCGGCGCGCGTCTTGGCGAGGTGACGATGCCGCGCGGCACGATCCGAACACCGGCCTTCATGCCGGTGGGCACGGTCGGTACCGTCAAGGCCATGTATCTCGACCAGGTACGCGAAACAGGCGCGGACATCATTCTCGGCAACACCTATCACCTGATGCTGCGGCCCGGGGCAGAGCGCGTTGCCAGGCTCGGAGGCCTGCACAAGCTGATCCGGTGGGAGCATCCGATCCTCACCGATTCCGGTGGCTTCCAGGTGATGTCCCTTTCCGGGCTGCGCAAGCTCGATGAACAGGGCGTGACCTTCAAGAGCCATGTCGACGGCTCGCTGCACCACATGTCGCCGGAGCGGTCGATCGAGATCCAGGGGCTGCTCGGTTCGGACATCCAGATGCAGCTCGACGAATGCGTCGCACTGCCGGCAGAACCCAAGGAGATTGAGCGGGCGATGGAGCTCTCGCTGCGCTGGGCGGAGCGCTGCCGCGTCGCCTTCGGCGAGCAGCCCGGCAAGGCGATGTTCGGCATTGTCCAGGGGGGTGATCAGCCGGATCTTCGCGTGCGCTCTG
This sequence comes from Pseudorhizobium sp., assembly GCA_035998065.1. Taxonomy (GTDB): domain Bacteria; phylum Pseudomonadota; class Alphaproteobacteria; order Rhizobiales; family Rhizobiaceae; genus Neorhizobium. Next base: position 493 of record DASYHX010000526.1, on the reverse strand, counting down.
CCGAGGGTTTAAAGGAACTCGACCTCAAGGGGTATGCAGTCGGCGGACTTGCCGTCGGAGAGCCTCAGGACGTGATGCTGCGCATGCTAGAGACGACGCTGCCGGTGCTGCCATCGGACAAGCCGCGCTACCTGATGGGCGTCGGCACGCCGGACGACATTTTGAAATCCGTTGCGCGCGGGATCGACATGTTTGACTGCGTCATGCCGACCCGATCCGGCCGACACGGGCTGGCCTTCACGCGCCGCGGCCGGATCAACATCCGCAACGCCCGGCATGCGGAAGACATGCGCCCGCTCGACGAGGAATCGAGCTGCCCGGCCGCACGCGACTATTCCCGCGCCTACCTGCATCACCTGGTGCGCTCAGATGAGGCGCTGGGAGGCATGCTGCTCTCCTGGAATAACCTTTCCTACTACCAGGACCTGATGAAAGGCATCCGAGCCGCCATCGCTGAGGGTCGCTTCGCAGACTTCTATGCAAAGACGCAGGA
>DASYHX010000515.1:0-11638 GCA_035998065.1 Pseudorhizobium sp. | reverse complement strand
TGACGATGGAGGTGAACGGCGGGATGAGGAACATGACGTCGAGCCGCCCGACGACCTCCCATACAAGCAACCAGAACAGGAGAGACGCCATCATGGGAATGCGTGTGCCGAATAAGGTCATGGCACATCACTCCGCATATTGCCGCAGCCCCTGCCAGATCTCCTCGACCACGTCGAGGTAGCTGGCATCGCGGCGAATATCATCCGGGGAAGCGTTGCGGTCGATCATTGGATCGATGACCTGGGAGACGCGACCCGGCCGAGGAGACAGGAGAACGATCCGGTCCGAGACATAGACTGCTTCTTCGATGGAGTGGGTCACGAAGATGAACGTCTTCTTCTCGAGCTCGACCAGACGCAGCAGATCCTCCTGGAACTTGCGGCGGTTCTGCTCATCGACAGCGGAGAATGGCTCGTCCAGCAGAAGCACGTCGGCGTTTACCGCAAAGGCTCGGGCGATTCCTACGCGCTGGCGCATGCCGCCGGAGAGCTCATGCGGGTACTTCTGCTCGAAACCGGAAAGCCCCACCTGTTCGATATAACGCCGAGCGGTCCGGTCTCGCTCCGCTGCCGGCACCCCCTTCAGTTCGAGGCCGAAGCCGACGTTGCGAAGTACGGTCGCCCAGGGCATCAACGCGAAATCCTGGAAGACGAAGGCCCGCTCCGGCCCCGGCCCCGTCACGGCGTGACCGTTCACGCGGATTTCCCCCGAGGTAGCAGGAACAAGGCCTGCGATGATCTTGAGCAGTGTCGTCTTCCCGCAGCCAGAAGGGCCAAGAAGAGTAGTGAGCTTGCCGCGCTCGAATTCGAGGTTGATGCCGCGGAGCGCTTCAACGTCTCCGTAGTTCTTGCAGATTTCACGGACTTGAACGACCGCATCATTGCTGGCTGCGGACGTCACGCTGCCGCTGCGTGCCAAAGCAGAATTGGCCATGTTACTTTCTCCTCTTTTCAGGACGTAGCAGGTGCGTTTCGACGTATTGGAGGCCCGCAAGCGTCAATGTCGAGACAGCAATGATCGAAGCAACTGCCGCATACATGTGCGCATAGTTCGCGACCGAACGGTGATAGGTGATGAGGTCGCCGATACCGGTGGGCGTGATCAGCAGCTCTGCCAGCATGACGCCGATGAACCCTGCGGCAATGCCGAGGCGAAGGCCAGCAAACAGAACCGGAGATGCGTCGGGAATGATGATCTTGAAGATCTGCTGCATCCTCGAGCCTTGGAAGGAGCGGCACATGTCCACCAGAGAAGGATTGACGTGCCGCACAGCCTTGTAGGAGTTCAGCACGATGACCGGCAGGGCCAGCATGATGACCGCCAGCGTCTTTGCCGTCAGACCGATCCCGTAGACGAAGGTGACCAGCGGAACGAGCGCGGCCATCGGAGCTGCCTGGAGCACGATGAACACAGGCGCCAGCAGCCACTCCGCCTTGTCGGAAAGTCCCATTGCAACGCCGAGACCGATCCCGACGGCCGCCGATATCACGACACCGAGGATCAGCGGCTGAAGTGTCAGGAAGTAGGCCCGGTGCATGCTGCCGTCCGCAACCATCTCGCCGAAGGCAGAAAGGGTTTCGAGAAAGGTCGGAAACGCGAAGCTGATCGGGATCCGTCCCGCGATTTCCCAGGAAGCGAAGAGTACAGCGAGCGATACGACAATCCAGAACGAACGCCGCTCGTCGGCGAATGTCCGGATCATCTCGGCGGTGGTGGGTGGAGCCTCTTGCGAGGCTCCGATCCCGTTGTCGATTTTTGCTGGCGAAATTGACATCTGCATTTTACTTCGTACCGACCCTCGAGAGCACATTGTTGAGAGCGGTAAGATCCCAGAAGTCTTCAACCTTCAGGTCCTTCGCCTCTCCTTCAAGCGCCCCGGAGATCGTGTAGAAATCGAAGTCATCGCGCGCAGCATCCTCCCCGCCTCCATTGAGCGGCATGTTCGGCGCGGCCTCCGTGAAATATGGTTCGATATCGGCCACCATTTCCGGTGTAGCGTCGGGAAGCAGATTGTACTTTTCCTTCAGCGCCGCGACCGACTTCGGATCCGCGGCGACTTCCCGCCATGTCGTCAGGATCGCCTCGATCAGGATCTCCACGTCCTTGGCATTGGCGGCAAGATAATCCGTGTTTGCAAAGAGCGCCTCATCCGTTGCGGCGACCTCGCCGAGCGGCAGGAACGCGAACTTGTCTGGCGCCTTGTCCTCCAGCACGCGCTTTCCAGACGAGTCCACGATCGTCGCCTTCACGTTACCCTGCAGCAGTGCACCCGTGCGCACTTCAGCGCCTGGAACGTAAGCTATGCTGGAATACTTGATGCCGTTCTTCTCGGCCATCAACTGCATGATCGCCTCGGTGCCGGACCCGCGCGAATGGACAGCAATCTCCTGATCGTCGAGATCCTTCCACTCCTTGTAGAATTCGGTGTTGACCACCGGATAGAACTGCAGCTTGCTCAACTGCATGAAGATGCGGATAGGCGCCTTCACCTTCTGAAGCAGGGCGTATGGCGCTCCCACGCCAATATCGGCCTGGCCGCTGACGACCGCCTGCGCTGCGATGTCCTCGCTCTTCAGATAGGTGATCTGGACATCGACGCCCTTTTCCTTAGCGCGCTCGAAGGCCGCGAGAAGATGAAGCGATTCCACCGTCGCGATGTCGCCGAAGGCGACGCGCATGGGATCTGCCCAGGCGAAGCCCGGCACAGCAACAGCAAAGCAGAGGGCGGCGGCAGACACCGACGCCCGAATCTTCCTGGCAAACATATTCATTTCGTTCCTCCCATTATTTGGGCCCTCCCAGAACCCAATTAAAAACCAATCATCTATTAATGCGATTTTCTGTCAACCATTTCTTTTGCCGATGCCTAGGGCGGGCGGAGCGACAGGCATGCCAAGACCCACGGACCTTCATATAACACGCTGATTTTTCAGAGCCTTATTTAACTCCAATAAGCCCGCTCGCAAGAACATGCTCGCGTATTGACACCGCAGCGCATGGCAGCTATCCATCAACCAATTCAAAGATTGGTTTTGCAAATGGATCAGAACTTGGAAATGGATGTGCTGACGAAGCTCAAGGGCTTCCTTGCCACCGCAGAGCTACCGGACGATGGGCGCCTCCCGCCGGAGCGGGAGCTGGCTCAATCGCTGGATGTCGGCCGCGCCGTACTGCGCAAGGCGCTCGCGACCTTGCAGGCGGAAGGCACGGTTTGGCGACATGTCGGCAAGGGTACCTTTGTTGGTGACCGCCCTATCGATACGGTTGCCGACATCAACGCCATGGTCCAGCGCACCAATCCGCTTGAGGTCATGGGAGCACGGATCGCATTCGAACCTGAGGTAACGCGCTGCGCTGCCCTCAATGCTACGGGCGCTCAGATTGCCGAGATCCGCAACTGCATGATCAAGGCACAGCAGGCACCAACCTGGCGGCAATATGAGCAATGGGACAACCGCCTGCACCGTACGATCGGTGAGGCCTCGCAGAACTCACTGCTGCTGGGGCTCCTTGACACGCTGAATGCCGTGCGTCGGGCCGTCACCTGGGGCAGGTTGCGTCAGACCCCCGTTCGCCCGCCCGCGGACCATCACAGCTTTGCCGAACACGAACAGATTGTCGAAGCGATCGCGGATCGCGACGGCGCAGCTGCGGCCGACGCCATGCGGCGCCATCTTCGCAGCGTCGAAAGCCATCTGCGCGACATGCGCTGAACAGGGGGCGGTGGAGAGCCGCCACCAAGGGTGCGCTCCTGCAATAGGTCAACCCTGCCAACCAAGCTCAGTTGCCATGAGCGGGCAACAGCCTGACCGTCGGGGCAAGGTCGAGGAGTTTGATAAGGAGGGAGGCATCAACTTGACCGGCCAACGGGGGCTGCGGCTGGCTGGTACAACTGCCTGTACTGGTCGCGCAGGACGTTCTTTTGCACCTTGCCCATCGTGTTTCGCGGCAGCTCCTTGATGAAAATCACGTGCTTCGGCTGCTTGTAGCGGGCCAAGCGCTCCCTCAGCCCCTCCATAACCGCGCTTTCGTCGACAGTTGCACCACTTTTCTTCACTACGAGTGCTGTGACGCCTTCACCGAAATCGGGATGCGGGACGCCGATGACAGCACTCTCCATGACGCCAGGGATCTGGTCGATCTCTCCCTCGACCTCCTTCGGATAAATGTTGTAGCCGCCTGAAATGATCAGGTCTTTGCCGCGGCCGACAATGTGGACATAGCCCTTCTCGTCGATCTTCCCGAGGTCTCCGGTGATGAAAAAGCCGTCTGGCCTGAACTCGGCCTCGGTCTTCTCCGGCATTCGCCAGTAGCCAATGAAGACGTTAGGGCCCTTCACCTCGATCATTCCAGTCGCGCCGTCAGGCAAGAGTTGGCCGCTTTCCGGATCGGTGACGCGCAAAGAGACCCCTGGCAGCGGAAAGCCCACCGTGCCCGCAATCCGTTCTCCTTCGTACGGATTGGATGTGTTCATATTCGTTTCGGTCATCCCGTAGCGCTCCAGTATCTGGTGGCCGGACTTCTCAGCAAACGCCTTGTGTGTCTCGGCCAGCAGAGGCGCTGAGCCCGAGATGAAAAGACGCATCCCGGAGGCCGCCTCCCGCGTCAGACCATCATGCTGGACAAGCCGGACATAGAACGTCGGTACGCCCATCATCACCGTCGACGTCTGCATCAGGTTCAGAGCCTGGTCGGCGTCGAACTTGGGCAGGAAATACATCGAAGCGCCGGACAGCAGGACGACGTTCGAAGCCACGAACAGTCCGTGCGTGTGGAAGATCGGCAATGCGTGGATCAACCGGTCGTTTTGGGAAAAGCGCCAGTATTCCCGCAGCGTTTGCGCGTTGGACAGCAGGTTGTTGTGGGTGAGCATGGCGCCCTTGGAGCGCCCTGTTGTACCCGATGTGTAGAGTATCGCGGCAAGGTCGTCCGGCCCGCGCGGGACATCCTTGAAGGGGCGTTCAGTCTCGAGGCCGTCCAGAAGTGTTCCGCCACCCTGCTCGTCGAGCGTCTCCACACGGGCTCCGTGTTCAGCAGCGACAGGGGCCAATCCTCCCCGCGCCGCAGGAGTGCAAATGACAAGCCTCGGCCCCGCGTCGCCGATGAAGTACTCCAGTTCGGCCAGTGTATAGGCTGTATTGAGAGGCAGATAGACGGCGCCGGCTCGCACGCAAGCCAGATACAGCAGCAGCGCTTCAGGGCTTTTCTCGACCTGCACGGCCACCCGGTCGCCGGGCTGAACGCCCAAGTCCACGAGTCTCCCGGCGAGCGCTGCCGACTGCGTGAGCATCTGGTCATAGGTCCATCGTTTGCCATCAATAGTCTCAATGAAAACGCCTCCCCTGTTCGCGGCCGCGCGGATAGCGTCGAAGAGGTGGTTGTTCATGAGGTGCGCTCCGTACTCGCATGCTCGTTGATCGCGACCTGTCTGGTCGACGAGGAACCTTGGCCCGATCCGATGCTCAGGCTGGGTTTGTTGGCCGGCACGAGGCGCCGGATCTGCTGTGTTGTCACCACTTCCCGCCGGCCCGCGAAGGCCTCGTGGTTGGCCTCGATGTCATCCAGCTTGTAGAGGTAGTTGACCATCAGCCCGTGTGCCTGCCTGAGCGCTCTCTGAGAACGATCTCCCAAGATGTTCAGTCGCTCCAGCCGGGCCCCGTTGCCAAGATGGAACCGCGCCACCGGATCGATGGTGCGACCGGCGGCATCGCGTGCCCTCAGGAAGTACCAGGCCGCAGCAGCCGTCATCACCGGTTCCACCGCCGAAGCCTTTTCGGCGTCTTCTGCCCAGTCCTCATCGTCGAGCACGGACAAGATCGCCTTTGCCGCAGGAGAAAGGACCTCCGACGCCTCGTCCCGGCGCTCGCGCGCCAGCCATGCGGCAAAGCCCGGAACGGGCGAGAGCGTGACGAACCGATCCAGCTTCGGCAGATCCCGGCGAAGATCCTCGACTACCTGCTTGATCAGAAAGTTGCCGAAGGAAACACCTCTCAAGCCTTCCTGGCAATTGGAGATGGAGTAGAAGACCGCGGTTGTCGCCTCGCCCTTGGGAACGACCGTACGATCTTCCCGCAACAGGTCATCGATGCGCGAAGGAATATCCCGCGTGAGTGCCACCTCGACGAAAATCAGCGGGTCATCCGCCAGCTGTGGATGGAAGAATGCAAAGCAACGGCGATCTTCAGGCTTGAGCCGGCGGCGCAGTTCGTCCCAGCCGCCGATGTCGTGCACCGCTTCGTATCGAATGATCTTCTCGAGGATATTGGCCGGCGTCGACCAACTGATCGGGCGCAGCACAAGGAAGCCTCTGTTGAACCAGGATCCGAACAGATGGGAGAAATCGGCATCCACCGCGGAGAGGTCCGGCCGCTCTTTCGTCAGCCTCAGCAGGACCTCCCGCATCCGCACCAGCGTCTCGATCCCGTTTGGGGCTAGGTTGAAGCGGCGGATCAACTCCTGCCGCCTTGGTTCGGCTGCCAAGTGCAGTTCCAGGAGCGCCGAAGCATCCCGATGTCCGCGATAGGCGTCGATTGCTGTCTCCAGCCGCTGCGTATCCGGACCGAAACGGTCGAGCAGCATGATCATGAACTCACGCTTCTCAGCCTCGTCGAAACTTCGCCAACGGTCGAGAATGCTTTTTGCCAGCGCCATGCCCGAAGCTTCCCCGCGGCTCGACAGCAGCGTTTCGCAAAGCGCGCTCGCAGACCCCATCGGGTCATCCAGGCTCTCCCGCTGGTTGAAGGCGAGAAAGCGCCGCCCGCGCTCGCTGATCGTCTGCAGCATGTCTGCCAGAAAGGACGACGTGTTCATTCGACTACTCCCAGCATCTGGTCGGGCAGCCAGGTAGCGACTTCCGGAAAGATGCACAGGATCAAGATCGCCAGGAACATGACGAGGACGTACGGAAGCGAACCCCAAAGAATGTCTCTCGTCGGCACGGTCGGTGCAATCGCATTGATGACAAAGAGATTGAGCCCGATGGGCGGCGTAATCAGCCCGACCTCCATGTTGATGGTCAAGATGATGGCGAACCAATAGGGGTCGAAGCCTGCCTGCGTGATGATCGGAAAAAGCATTGGCGCCGTCATCACGATCACCGCGACAGGAGGCAGGAACATCCCGCAGACGAGCAGGAACACATTGATGACCGCCATAAGAACCCAGCGATTGACGTCCATGTCCGCGATGGCGGTGGCAACGGTCTGGGTGACGAACAGCGAGGAAAGCGCAAAGGCGAACAATTCCGCTGCAGCCATGATCATCATGATCATGACGCTCTCGCGCATGGCAGAGCCGAAAATGCCGCTGACAGCGCTGAAGCGAAACAGCCGGTAGGCGATGATCACCACGATCAGGGTCAGGAACGCGCCGGCTCCCGCCGCTTCCGAGGGCGTGGCGATCCCGCCGTAGAGGACATAAAGAGTGCCCGCGATAATCAGCAGGAAGGGCAGGATCCGCGGCAGGCCGGACAGGCGCTCCTTCAACGTGTAGCGCACGGAGCGCGCGCTGAACTCGTAGCCCTTTCGCTTGCAGTCGATGATGGCCCAGGCCATGAACATGCCTGTGAGCAAGATCCCCGGAAAGACGCCGGCCATGAACAGCCGGCCGATCGATGTTTCCGTTGCGATCCCGTAGACGATGAGCGTGACCGACGGCGGAATGAGAATGCCGAGCGTGCCACCGGCGGCGATCGAACCCGTCGCGACAGAATTCGGATAGCCTCGGCGCAGCATCTCCGGGATCCCCATCTTGCCGATCGCCGCGCAGGTGGCCGGCGACGATCCCGTCATTCCGGAGAAGACGGCACAGGCGCCGATGTTCGACAGCACCAAGCCCCCAGGGACCCGGTTCAGCCACCGATCAAGCGAGGTATAGAGGTCTGAGCCTGCGGGAGATGACGCAACGGCTGCACCCATCAGGACAAACATTGGAATCGAGACATAGGCAAGATTGGCGATCCCCGAGAACATGGTGTCGCCAAGAATGTAGAAGATCTGCATTCCGTCCTGCAGGAAAAGGGCGACGAAAGCAGCAAGCCCGAGCGCGAAGGCGATCGGCATCCCGGTCGCCAGCAGCAGGAACAGCGCGGAGATGATCAGAAGTCCCGAAACCGTAACGCTCACCGCGGATACTCCTTCACCTTGCTGGAATGTTCGTCCGGCGAAATGGCCGGAACGACTGCGAGCGGATCATGAACAACCGCATGCATTCCTGGCATCGCGAGCACGAGGATCTGGGCGACGTACTGCAGACAAAGCATGGCAAAACCCACCGGCAGCGCGAGCAGCGGGATCCACAAAGGCGGCGCCCAGACGCTGGAATGCTTCCAATCGCCGACCCAGGCTTCATGAAACTGGACCCAGGTCGCTGCCAGCATGATCACGCAGAAGATCAAGCCAAGGACGGCGCCAACGAGGCGAAGCCGCGCCCGGCTCTTGTCCGCTAAAAGCAGTTCAACGACATCAACCCCGACGTGGCCGCCCTTGAGAAGCACGTAAGGCGCGCCCACGAACATCGCCGCAGTTGCGGAAAAGACGACGAAATCTGTCTGCCATATGGTGGCGACGCGAAAAACATAGCGCATCAGGATCATCTGGCAGACGACCAGCATCGCGAGGATGATGAGGATGGTCGACAGGATCGCGAACAGGCGAGACAGGTTGCCTGTCCAACGGATGTAAGCCTTGATCATGGTTGCTTCCTTGAGGAGTGTTGCGACGAGGCGCGCAGCTTGCGCGCGCCTCACACTCGCTATTCCACGGCCAGAGCCTTCTCGATCAGCTTGTCACCGCCCGGAACCTTCTCGGCGAAATTCTTGTAGGAGGACTGCTTGGCCAACTCGAGCCACGCATCATAGTCTTCCTTCGACATTTCCACGACTTCGACGCCCGCCTTCTTGTAGGTATCGACCATAAGTTGATCGCCCTTGCGGACTTCTTCATCGAAGAAAGCTTCAGCCTTCTCTCCGGCCGCCGTGATCGCCTTCTGCTGTTCTGGCGTTAGACGATCGAAGACCTTCTTGGAGAAAAGCACCGGCTCATACATGAACCACAGTGCATTCTCTCCAGGAGCCGTCAGGCACTTGGCGTGTTCGAAGAGCCGGTACGAGACGAAGCTTGCCGAGGAGGTGTTGGCTGCATCGAGCACGCCTGTCTGCATTCCTGTATAGATTTCGGAAGAGGGCATCGACGAAATCGACGCGCCAGCAGCAACAAGCATTTCCTCAAACGCCGGGCCCGCAGCGCGGATCACCTGCCCCTTCAGGGTGTCAGGAGATGTGATGCAGCCCTGCTTCGATGCGAAAGCGCCCGACAGCCACGCATCCGCGATTACGATCGCACCTGCATCCTCGATGGATTTCTTTATGTCGGCCATGAACTCGGAATCGTTCAGACGCTTGGCGCGGTCGAAGTTGCCGACCAGCCCCGGCATCAAGGTAGCGGAGAACTCGGGGTGGCGGCCCGAGGCGTAGTCCAGCGGAAACGACGTCATGTCGAGGAGACCGCGGGTCACAGCGTTCCACTGGTCGTTCGGCTTGTAGAGCGACGACCCAGGAAATACCTGGATCTCAAGGCCGACGTCGGCAGCAGCGACGTCGCGCGCAATCATCTGAACCATCTCGTCGCGGATATCCCCTTTGCCGCCGGGGAACTGGTGTGACGCCTTGAGCACCGTCTGCGCCATGGCGCCGGTTGCAACCGCACCAAAGAGCGCGACGGCTGTCGACAGCCTCACTGCATTTTTCAGATTGAACATGATTCTCCTCCCGTTGCTCCAACCCTCCCGTTGGATCGACAAGATTTGAAATGACCTTGCACACGAAGTCAACCATTTTGTATACAAGATTACAGGCACTGCATACCGAGGAAGGGAGCGCATGACGGCGACATCAAAAACGCTGCGGGACGAGATCGAGAATGGTATCGTGACCGGAGACTTTCAGCCCGGCGAGCGCCTGGACGAGGTTCAGCTTGCGACCCGCTATGGGGTGTCGCGAACCCCCGTCAGGGAAGCCTTGATGCAGCTCGGAGCTATCGGCTTGATCGAAATCCGGCCCCGACGCGGTGCTGTTGTGGCAGAGCATGGCCCGGAGCGGGTATTTGAGATGTTTGAAGTCATGGCAGAGCTCGAAGCCATGGCCGGCGCATTGGCTGCTCGCCGCCACAATGAAGCCGACATGGCCTCCATTATCGCGGCGCTGGAGCAATGCCAGAACGCCGCCGCAAGTGATGATACCGACCAATACTACTATGAGAACGAGATCTTCCACCGCGCGATATACTCGGCGAGTCACAGCAGCTTTCTTGAGGAACAGTGCCTGGCCTTGCACCGCCGCCTGCGCCCCTACCGCCGGCTTCAACTGAGGGTGCGCAACCGCATGAAGATGTCACTTTCCGAGCACGGCGGCATCGTGGAAGCGATCACCGCCGGTGACGCCGAACAGGCAAGATTCCTGCTTCGCAATCATATTGCCGTGCAAGGCGATCGGTTCGGCGATCTGATTTCAAGCCTGAAAACGTAGCCGCGGAATCCGGAGGTTGCACGAGCCAATCGAAGAAGTGTGCTAAGCTACCGACCTCGCAAGTCCTGAGAGAGGGACCTGTAGGCAGGCGTCGCCGCAACCACGACGTCCCGCCGTACGTGCATTGCCGACAACGCCGAACGGTCGGCTTCAGAACCTTGTCCTTGTCTCGGACGTGGTCTATCTGCCGTGTTCTCCTCACCGGGACCAGGAAGCTATCATGATGAATCCGCTCGCCCATCTCATGACGGAGCTCCGCATGGCCCTTATCGCCAATGCAAAGTGGTACGATATGCCAGTAACGATGGATGCGGTTTCACGTCCTTGTTCCTGTTTGGTATTATCCGTCCGCTGTTCCAAGGAGCGTTGAGAGCGCGATGATCCGACTGGAAAATGCAACTAAGCTCGTCCGCATGAAGGGCGTGAAAAAAACGATCATCGACGACGTGACGATGACGATCCCCCGCGGCAAGAGCATCGGCTTGCTGGGGCGCAACGGGGCGGGGAAGTCGACCCTGCTGCAGATCATCGCCGGCACGCTCGACCTCGACAGCGGGCGCGTCATTCGCAAGGGCAAGGTATCGTGGCCGCTCGGCTTTGCCGGCAGCTTCCAAGGGAGTCTTTCGGGGGAGCAGAACGTCCGTTTCGTTGCCAGAATTTACGGCGTGGATACCGATGAACTCGTTGAGTACGTGGCGGAATTTGCAGAACTTGGCGAATTCTTCAGAGCACCCGTTCGGACCTATTCATCAGGCATGAAAGCAAGGCTTGCATTCGGAGTCAGCATGGGCGTCAAATTCGACTACTATCTGGTCGACGAGATCACCGCCGTCGGCGATACCAACTTTAAGCGAAAGTCTCAGAAGGCGTTCAAGGAACGATTGAGGGATGCCGATGTGGTGATGGTATCTCATAGCCCGTCGACCCTGCGTGATTATTGCGAGACGGGCGTCGTGCTGGAAGACGGAACGCTCACGTACTACGACAGGTTGGACGAAGCTATCGCCGTGCATGAAGGCAATTTGCGACGGCGTTAGCAGTGACGGAAATAGCATCAAGAACCAAACGGAGAATGGCCGGAGATAAACATATCGGCGATTGCTACCGGTAGCGCA
>DASYHX010000496.1:0-22400 GCA_035998065.1 Pseudorhizobium sp. | reverse complement strand
CCGTCCGAGGTAGAGCGGGTCTTCGCCCGCATCGAACATGCGTGCCAGATAGTAAAGGGCTGCATCCGGGTCGGAGCCGCGGACGGACTTATGCAGCGCCGAAATGAGGTTGTAGTGGCCGTCCTGCCCCTTGTCGTAGACCGGCGCCCGCCGTTGCACGATCTGCGTCAGGCCCTCCGTGTCGAAAACCTCCCCTGCCCTTGCCGCGCGCCAGACCTCTTCCGCCAGCGTGAGCACGGCCCGGCCATCGCCATCGGCCATTCGGATCAGGCTGGCGCGGGCATCGGCGTCAATCGGCAACGGCCGCTCCTCGGTCTCCTCGGCGCGTTTGAGCAGTTCCTCGAGGCTCGCTTCGTCATGCGGCTTAAAGGTCAGCACCCGCGCTCGCGACAGGAGAGCGGCGTTCAGTTCAAAGCTCGGATTTTCGGTGGTGGCGCCGACGAGGATGATGGTCCCGTCCTCCATCACCGGCAGGAAGCTGTCCTGCTGAGCCTTGTTGAAGCGGTGAATCTCGTCGACGAAGAGCAACGTCTGCCGCCCTTCCATCCGCCGCATCCGCGCCGCCTCAAACACCTTCTTCAAGTCGGCCACGCCAGAGAAGATCGCAGAAATCTGTTCGAAGGCGAGCCCGGCCTCGCCCGACAAAAGTCGAGCAACGGTTGTCTTGCCCGTGCCGGGCGGCCCCCAGAAGACCATCGATCCCAATGACCCGGCATCGATCATCCGCCTGAGCACGCCATCTTCGCCCGTGAGATGCTGCTGCCCTGCCACCTCGTCCAGTGACTTCGGCCGTAGCCGATCAGCGAGCGGTCTGCGTTTGGCAAGGTCCTCGGGAACCTTTGGCGCAAAGAGATCGCCGCTCATCGAAAGAACTGCCGGATCCGTTGGCCCTCACGCTCGATCTCGACCCGCCAAAAGCCCGGATCATCGTCAAGCATGCCTTCCATGGCTCTGGTCGAAGCAACTGCAAGGCCGTTCAGGGAAACAATCATGTCCTTTGGTCGGAAACCAAGCCGGCTGCTCGGAGACCCACGTGCTACATCAACAACGACGACGCCTGTCTTGTCCGTCGGCATCCGCAGTTCCTGCGCAAGTCGCGGCGAAAGATTTGCCACACGAAGTCCGGCGAAGGGATTTCGACCTTCAAGGAGACGCTCGTCCCGCGGCGGGGTCTCCGGCGCCGTGTTCAGCGCAATGGTGACCTTACGCATCCCCCCAGTTTGCTGTACCGTCAATTCCGCCTGGCGGCCGAGGCCCGCCGTGGTGAGGCGATAACCGAGAGCATCCGGATGCTCCACCTGCACGTCGTTGACGGCCGTGACGACCTCGCCTGGCGTGAGCCCGGCGCTGGCGGCGGGCCCCCCTTCAACCACTGCCACCACAAGGGCACCGCGGGCGGCCTTCAGGCCCAATGCCTCGGCAACGTCAGACGTGACAGCCTCGAAGCTCGCGCCGATGTAGGGACGTTCGAAAGTCTCGTCCCCCTCCTCCGCCGCAGCCACGAAGACCTTCACGAGATTTGCCGGGATGGCAAAGCCGATGCCGTTCGACCCGCCGCCGCGGGAAAAGATCGCCGTGTTGATGCCGATCAGCTCGCCGCGCATGTTCATCAAGGCGCCGCCCGAATTGCCGGGATTGATCGACGCATCTGTTTGTATGAAGAAACCGAAATCACCGGGCGTGACTTGGTTTCTGGCGAGAGCGGAGACGATGCCGCTTGTCACCGTTTGGCCGACCCCGAACGGATTGCCTACCGCAAGGACCAGATCGCCCACTTCGACGGCATCGGAATCACCGATCGCAAGCATCGGAAAACTTTCGCTGGTGCGTGCTCGCAAGACGGCCAGATCAAGGCTCTCGTCCTTCAGGAGCACCTCGGAGTCAAATTCCCGACCGTCGGCGAGAGCGATCCTTATGTCGTCGGCACCCTCGATGACGTGATTGTTGGTCACAACCAGCCCGTCATCGGAGACGATGACGCCCGACCCCAACGAAGATTGCTTTTCCGTCCGATTGGGCATGCGCTGGCCGAAGAACTGCTCGAAGAAGGGATCGCCGGCGAAGGGGTTGAGCCGCTGGACGACTCGCTCCGCATAAACGTTTACAACGGCACCAGCCGTCTGCTTGACCAGCGGCGCGAAGGAAAGCTGTACCTCGGCCTGGCTTCTCGGCACCGCTTTCTCGGCCTGGGCATGCGCGGCAGCTGGCTGCAGGAGAAGAAGGGCTATGAAAGCGGCTGAAATGTAACTGCGGGTGCTCGTCATCTGATTCCTCATTGAAACCGGAACGATTTGTAGCGCGGAGCGCTGGAAAGGGAAGGCGAACCGACCACGGTGAGCCACTGCGTTCATTGCGGATTACAGGAAGATCAACATGCACCCATTTCGACCCCATTATGGCCGTGGCATCCACAGCACTGTCTTTTGCGCATTTACCTTCGTGTCTCTGTCGCTCTTCACAACCGCGAGTGCTTCCGCTGCCAGCTTTGACTGCAACCGGCGGATCTGGCCACCGACGAACGAGTGATCTGCGAGAACCGCGTGTTAAACGATGCCGATGTCCAGATGGTCACCACCTTCGACCTCCTCTCAGGGCTGCTTGCCATGGGCGCGCGCGGCAGCATGCAGGATCGCCAGGTGGAATGGTTGTCGAAACGCCAGGCCTGCGGCGCCGAGATCGCCTGCCTCACCGGCGCCTATCAGGAACGGCAGAAGGAACTCCTGGACATCTACAACGAGATGCCGAGGCCTTTCTGAGTTCAGGATGCAGGACCACCTGTCGTGCGAACGAAGGATGACCCGGTATCAACAGGAGATTCTACTCCGGCAGGATGCGCACCGCACCCTTGTCGGCACTCGAGGCGAAGGCGGCGTAGGCCTTCAGTGCCGTGGTGACATTGCGCTTGCGCGGCACCACCGGCTTCCAGCCCGCTCTGTCTTGTTCTGTACGCCGATGTGCCAGCTCAGCGTCTGAGACCAGGAGGTTGATGGAGCGGTTGGGGATGTCGATCTCGATCATGTCGCCTTCGCGCACCAGGCCAATTGCTCCGCCGTTGGCGGCTTCAGGTGAGGCGTGGCCAATCGAGAGGCCGGAGGTGCCGCCCGAGAAACGGCCGTCGGTGACGAGGGCGCAAGCTTTGCCCAGGCCCTTCGATTTCAGATAGCTCGTCGGATAGAGCATTTCCTGCATGCCGGGACCGCCCTTGGGGCCTTCGTACCGGATGACGACGACATCGCCGGCGACAACCTCGTTGTTGAGGATCGCTTTCACGGAAGCGTCCTGGCTTTCGAAGACGCGTGCCGGGCCGGTAAACTTCAGGATCGACTCGTCGACACCCGCCGTCTTCACGATGCAGCCATCCAGCGCGATGTTGCCGTAAAGGACCGCAAGACCCCCGTCCTTAGAGAACGGGTTCTTGACCGAGCGGATGACGCCCTTTTCGCTGTCGGTGTCGAGCTCGTCCCAGCGTGACGACTGCGAGAAAGCGACCTGCGTTGGCACGCCACCCGGTGCCGCCTTGTAGAAGTTGCGAACAGTCTCGCTGTTGGTGCGGGTGATGTCCCAGCGGTCGATAGCATCGCCGAGAGTTTCCTCGTGCACCGTCCTGCAGTCGCGGTTCAGCAAACCGCCGCGGTCGAGTTCGCCGAGGATGCGCATGATGCCACCGGCGCGGTGGACGTCTTCCATATGCACGTCGCTCTTGGCAGGAGCGACCTTGGACAGGCATGGCACCTTGCGCGACAGGCGGTCGATATCGTCGAGGGTGAAATCGACGCCGCCCTCATAGGCCGCCGCGAGGATGTGCAGGACCGTATTCGTGGAGCCGCCCATGGCAATGTCGAGCGCCATGGCGTTTTCGAAGGCTTCCTTAGTGGCGATCGAGCGCGGCAGGATGCTGTAATCGTCCTGCTCGTAATGGCGCCGGGCAAGATCGACGATCAGGTGACCCGCTTCGACGAAGAGGCGCTTGCGGTCCGCATGGGTGGCGAGCGTCGAGCCGTTGCCCGGCAGCGACAGCCCGAGCGCCTCGGTCAAGCAGTTCATCGAATTGGCCGTGAACATGCCCGAGCACGAGCCGCAGGTCGGACAGGCGGCGCGTTCAATCGCCTGGACATCGGCGTCGGACATCGCCTCGTCGGCCGCAGCGACCATGGCGTCGACGAGATCCAGCGCAACAGTCTTGCCCTGGAGGACGACCTTGCCGGCCTCCATCGGGCCGCCGGAAACGAAGACGGCGGGGATGTTGAGGCGCATGGCGGCCGAGAGCATGCCGGGGGTGATCTTGTCGCAGTTGGAGATGCAGACCATGGCATCGGCGCAGTGTGCGTTGACCATATACTCGACGGAGTCGGAGATGATCTCGCGCGACGGCAGCGAATAGAGCATGCCGTCATGGCCCATAGCGATGCCATCGTCGACGGCGATCGTGTTGAACTCCTTGGCCACGCCGCCGGCTGCTTCGATTTCGCGCGCGACGAGTTGGCCGAGATCCTTGAGGTGCACGTGGCCCGGAACGAACTGCGTGAAGGAGTTTACGACCGCGATGATAGGCTTACCGAAATCGCTGTCCTTCATGCCTGTGGCGCGCCAAAGGCCGCGCGCACCAGCCATGTTACGGCCGTGGGTCGTGGTTCTGGAACGATAGGCGGGCATGGTTCTCTTCCTTGGTCTTGTTTTCGGCTGTGCGCAAAGCCGTCATTTGCATAGCAATTTTGCTGTTTCCTACCCTAATATCGGCAGACGGTCACTAGCATCGAGCGCCGAAACGGTACTCTCCGGTACGCCTCACGCGAATGTGCCCTGCTACTCACCTGTGAAACAACTCGGCTCCGCGTTACGTATAGAGGTAAATAGCCGCTCCCGAGGAGACCGTCATGCCTGTCTATCATCCGCCTCGTATCGCCGCGTCGGAGATCACGCCACGTGAGATCTACATGTCGCGCCGCAAATTCATGGGAACCGCCGCGGCCGGGTTGGTGATGGCCGGTGCCAGTTCTGCCCTTGCCGCCCCACTGGCGGCCTCCCCCAGTACTTTTTCCACCGACGAGACGCTCACGCCGAAGGAAGCGGTAACGAGCTACAACAACTTCTATGAGTTCGGCACCGCCAAGGGCGATCCGGCCCAGAACTCAGGTCAGTTCGATCCTCTGCCCTGGTCGGTCAAGGTGGACGGCCTGGTGGGCAAGCCGCGCGAGTTCGGCATCGAGGAACTGATGAAGATGCCGCTCGAGGATCGCGTCTATCGGCTGCGCTGCGTCGAGGGCTGGTCGATGGTGATCCCCTGGATCGGCTTTCCCCTGGCTGCCCTCCTCGACCAGGTTGAACCGCTCGGCAGCGCCAAGTATGTTTCCTTCGAGACAATCGTCCGCCCGGAGCAGATGCCAGGTCAGACGGGGTTCTTTCAGCCGCTGGAATGGCCCTATGTCGAAGGACTTCGTCTCGACGAAGCTCGCCACCCACTGACGATCCTTGCCGTCGGCCTTTACGGCGAAACACTGCCGAACCAGAACGGCGCCCCGATCCGGCTCGTCGTTCCTTGGAAATACGGTTTCAAGAGCATCAAGTCGATCGTCAAGATCTCACTTGTCGAGGAACAGCCGCAGACGACTTGGAAGAACTCAAACGCGCGGGAATACGGCTTCTATTCCAACGTGAACCCGGAGGTCGATCACCCGCGCTGGAGCCAGGCCACGGAGCAAAGGATCGGTGAAGGCGGGTTCTTCTCCGTCGCCAATCGGCCGACACTGAAGTTCAACGGCTATGCGGACGAGGTTGCCAGCCTCTACGAGGGCATGGACCTCAAGGCAAACTTCTGATGACCGTCATTCCATCGCTGCCACGCAGGCTCCACGGGCCGAGCATCTGGGCGCTCTATGTGATCGGCCTTTGTCCCGCCGCCTGGTACTTCTATCAGGGCGCGACGGGAGGGCTCGGAGTCAACCCGGTCAAGACCTTCGAGCACCTGCTCGGCATCTGGGCCTTGCGGTTCCTGATCGCAACGCTCGCAATCACGCCACTTCGAGATATCTTCGGCATCAACTGGCTGCGTTATCGTCGCGCACTCGGACTTCTCGCCTTCTACTACGTGCTGATGCACTTCGCGGTGTGGCTGATCCTTGACCGCGGCCTGGATTTCAGCTCGATCGCCGGCGACATCGTCAAGCGGCCTTATATCACCATCGGCATGGTCTGCCTCGTCTCCCTCGCGCCGCTTGCGGCCACATCTAACAACTGGTCGATCCGACGGCTGGGCCCGCGCTGGAGCAAACTGCACCAGCTGATCTATCCCGTCGCGCTGGGTGGAGCGCTCCATTACCTGCTGGCCGTCAAATCGGTGACGTTCCAGCCGTTCATCCATATCGCCCTGGTTGGAGTGCTGCTGGCCTACAGGCCGCTGCGAAAGCCATTCCTGGGATGGAAGCGCGGCAGCAAGCCCAGCGTGGCACGAGCCAGCCGGTGAGCTGAACGTCAGACCGACCGCATAAGGCCGCCGTCGACCTTGAGGTTCTGGCCAGTGATATAACCTGCACCTTCCGAGGCGAGGAAGGCGACCGTTGCAGCGATCTCCTCGCTCTTGCCGTAACGCTTCATCGGGACGCTGCCGCGTCGCTCCTCCGTGGCGGGCAGACTGTCGATCCAGCCCGGCAGGACGTTGTTCATCCGCACGTTGTCTGGCGCGTATTCGTCGGCAAAGAGCTTTGTATAGGCCGATAGCCCCGCGCGAAACACCGCCGACGTCGGAAACATGGCGCTTGGCTCAAAGGCCCAGGCCGTGGAGATATTGACGATGCTGCCCGATTTCTGCGCCTGCATGATCGGGGCGACGAGACGAACGGAGCGGATCACGTTCATGAGATAGACGTCGAGACCCATATGCCATTGTTCATCAGTGATCTCGAGGATCTGCGCCCTAGGTCCGTGGCCGGCACTATTGACCAGGACATCGATACGGCCCCATCGTTCCATCGTCGCGTTGACCAGCCGCGCCAGGTCCTCATTCAACTGATTTGAGCCGGTAACACCTACGCCACCGAGTTCCTGCGCGAGCGCCTCGCCTTTGCCTGATGAGGAGAGAATTCCGACCCTGTATCCTTCGGTCGCAAGTCGTCGGGCGGATGCAGCTCCCATGCCGCTACCGCCAGCCGTCACAATCGCTACCTTCTCCATCGACTCGATCCTCTCTCGACTAACTTTGGAGGAGGAGTAGCGTGGGTGGAAGCCGGTGACAACGGTTCGCCTGGAGGCCGTTGGAGGCACGGCGTGAAACAAAAAAGCCGGGCGTTTCCACCCGGCTCTTTGATAGGTCATCCGACGGATGATTAAGCGGCTTCGGCAGCTTCTGCCTCTGCAGCAACGCGAGCCTTGTCGGCTGCGCCCTTGGCGTTGACGTCGCGCTCAACGAACTCGATGACGGCGAGCGGGGCGTTGTCGCCCTGGCGGAAGCCGGCCTTCATGATGCGCAGGTAGCCGCCGTTGCGGGTCGCGTAACGCGAGGCAATGGCGTCGAACAACTTGCGGACGGCGTCCTGGTCCTGGATCTGCGAGATCGCCTGGCGGCGAGCGTGCAGGTCGCCACGCTTGCCGAGCGTCACGAGCTTCTCGACGATCGGACGGATTTCCTTGGCCTTGGGCAAGGTGGTGAGAATCTGCTCATGGGTGATGAGCGAAGCCGCCATGTTGGCGAACATCGCCTTACGGTGGCTTGCAGTGCGGTTGAGCTTGCGGCCCGAATTTCCGTGGCGCATGTCTGGTCTCCTTCACTTGCAGGCATTCGCCTGCAGTCTGATCAGTTAGTATTGGTCTTCGTAACGCTTGGCGAGATCTTCGATGTTTTCCGGCGGCCAGGCGGGAACTTCCATGCCGAGATGGAGTCCCATGGACGCCAGAACTTCCTTGATCTCGTTCAGCGACTTGCGACCGAAATTCGGAGTGCGCAGCATTTCCGCCTCGGTCTTCTGGATGAGGTCGCCGATATAGACGATGTTGTCGTTCTTCAGGCAGTTCGCCGAACGGACAGAAAGCTCCAGTTCGTCGACCTTCTTGAGCAGCGCCGGGTTGAAGGCGAGTTCAGTGACGGCTTCTTCCTGGACGTCCTTCTGCGGCTCGTCAAAATTGACGAAGACGCCGAGCTGGTCCTGCAGGATGCGAGCAGCGAAGGCCACAGCATCTTCACCAGTGACCGAGCCATCGGTCTCGATGGTCATCGACAGTTTGTCATAGTCCAGAACCTGCCCTTCACGGGTGTTTTCCACCTTGTAGGACACCTTCTTGACCGGCGAATAGAGGCTGTCGACCGGGATAAGGCCGATCGGCGCATCTTCCGCACGGTTACGCTCGGCGGGGACATAGCCCTTGCCGTTGTTGACCGTGAACTCCATACGGATCTCCGCTCCCTCGTCGAGGGTGCAGATCACGTGGTCGGGGTTCAGGATCTCGATATCGCCAACCGTCTGGATGTCGCCAGCGGTCACGGCACCGGGGCCCTGCTTGCGCACGACCATGCGCTTGGCATCGTCGCCATCCATCTTGATGGCGATTTCCTTGATGTTGAGCACGATGTCCGTCACATCTTCCCGAACGCCGGGGATGGAGGAGAACTCGTGCAGAACGCCGTCGATCTGAACGGCGGTGACAGCAGCGCCGCGCAGCGACGACAGAAGCACGCGACGCAGGGCGTTGCCGAGCGTGAGGCCGAAGCCCCGCTCAAGCGGCTCTGCAACCAGCGTTGCCTTCGTGCGGCCAGACGAGGTGAACTCCACCTTGTTCGGCTTGATCAGTTCCTGCCAGTTCTTCTGGATCATGTTTTAAACCTTCCGTTCGTTGCCACCATCCAATCGTGGCAACCGAGCATGAGAAGCACCGAGTGAGACAATACCCTTCGGCGGTACGGCAAAACCGCCAGACTTCGCGAACGAAGTGAGGCGGCATTACGCAAGTCAATGCGACACGACCTATGAAAGTCGGCGCACCCGATGATTAAACGCGGCGCTTCTTGCGCGGGCGGCAACCATTGTGCGGGATTGGGGTCACGTCACGGATCGACGTGATCATGAAACCAGCAGCCTGGAGCGCGCGCAGAGCCGATTCGCGACCGGAGCCTGGGCCACAAACTTCCACTTCCAGCGACTTCATGCCGTGTTCCTGAGCCTTCTTGGCGCAGTCTTCAGCAGCGATCTGGGCTGCAAACGGCGTCGATTTGCGCGATCCCTTGAAGCCCTTGGCACCAGCGGACGACCAGGCAATCGCATTGCCCTGTGCGTCGGTGATGGTGATCATGGTGTTGTTGAACGTCGAGTTGACGTGGGCGACGCCCGACGTGATGTTTTTGCGTTCGCGACGGCGGACGCGGGTGGCTTCCTTGGCCATGGTCTTCCTTTCGTTGATCTCGTCACCGCCGTAGTTCCAGCGGCTCCACCGGGATCAGGCTCTTGCCTCACCCCAAACTCAAAAAGAGGCCAGCGAACAATCGCCAGCCTCCCTCACCCGGAGAACCGGGAGATTACTTCTTCTTACCGGCAATCGCCTTGGCCGGACCCTTGCGGGTGCGGGCATTGGTGTGCGTGCGCTGACCGCGAACCGGAAGGCCGCGACGATGACGCAGGCCACGGTAGCAACCGAGATCCATCAGACGCTTGATGTTCATCGAGGTCTCGCGACGCAGGTCACCTTCAACCTGATAGTCGCGGTCGATGGTTTCGCGGATCTGCAGAACTTCTGCGTCGGTCAGCTGATGAACACGACGTTCAGCCGGAATACCGACCTTCTCGACGATTTCCTGTGCGAATTTCGGGCCGATCCCGTGAATATACGTCAACGCGATAACGACGCGCTTCGCAGTCGGGATGTTGACGCCAGCGATACGTGCCACGTCTATTCTCCTTGCGTTCCAGTTGCCGTCCGGCAAGTGGTGCTTCTTCCATGACAGCAGTCGCTGCGCGACCGCCAGTTCAAATCCTATCCGAAAAGGCCAAACGACCGTGTCCGGAAACCCTTGTCGGGAGGTCCGCACCGATCGCATTGCTTTCGCGAGTTGGCGCGGTGTTAGCGGAATCGGTTAAAAAAAGCAACCGGCCCCGCCAAGATTCTTCGGTGTCGTCATCCACCCGCTCAGAGAGCGGACAAAACCGTTTCGATTTCGGCCGTTACGGCATCCATCTCGGCCATGCCGTCAACCGTCTTCAACTTGCCCTTGGCATAGTAGTAGCCGATCAGCGGAGCCGTGCTTTTGTAGTAGGCTCGCAGACGATCTGCATAGACATCCGCGTTGTCGTCCTTGCGGACCGACCCGCCAGCGGCTTTCGTCTCCTCGGCACGTCGCAGGATACGTCCGACCATGGCCGAATCGTCGACCGCCAACTCGATCGCGACGTCCAGCGCCTGCCCCTTGCTTCTCAGCATGGCATCAACGGCATCTGCCTGCACCAAAGTGCGGGGATAGCCGTCGAGGATGAACCCACGCGCACAGTCCGGCGCATCGATGCGTTCAGAAACGATAGCGTTGACAATATCGTCGGAGACGAGCTGGCCAGCGTCCATTACTTCTTTGGCACGCTTACCAACATCCGTTTGAGCCGCCACGGCTGCACGCAGCATGTCACCGGTGGAGAGCTGAGGTATACCGTGCTTCTCCACGATCCGCTGGGCCTGGGTCCCCTTCCCCGCGCCCGGCGGTCCCAAAAGAATTAGTCTCATCGTCCCCTCTTTCCTCCACGCAACTTCGACTTCTTGATCAGGCCCTCATACTGCTGGGCAATCAGGTGCCCCTGGACCTGAGCAACGGTATCGAGGGTTACACTGACAACGATCAAAAGCGAAGTACCACCAAGGGCTAACGGGACCCCCGTGCGAGCTATCAACAGCTCCGGCAGCACACAGACGAAAACGAGGTAGGCCGCACCCACGACGGTGATCCGGGTGAGGACGTAGTCAATGTACTCAGCCGTTCTTTCACCAGGACGAATGCCGGGGATGAAGCCGCCGTGCTTCTTCAGGTTGTCGGCCGTGTCCTTCGGGTTGAAAACGATTGCGGTATAGAAGAAGGCGAAGAAGGCGATCAACATACCATAGAGGACCATGAAAGCAGGCTGGCCATGGCCCAATGCCGAGATGATGGTCGTTGCCCAACCCGGCATGTCGGCATTGCCTGCAAATCCTGCGGCGGTCGCCGGCAGAAGCAAGAGCGAAGAGGCGAAGATCGCCGGAATCACACCCGCCGTGTTCAGCTTAAGTGGCAGGTGCGAGGTGTCGCCCTGGAACATGCGGTTGCCGACCTGGCGCTTGGGATACTGGATCAACAGGCGGCGCTGGGCACGCTCGACGAACACAATCAGCATGATCACCGCGATTGCGACGAGGATGACCACGAGAATCAGAGCCGTTGACAACGCACCGGTCCGACCGAGCTCGAGCGTTCCTGCCAAAGCAGTCGGGAGCGCCGCTACGATGCCGGCGAAGATGATCAGCGAAATGCCGTTGCCGATGCCGCGCGCGGTGATCTGTTCGCCCAGCCACATCAGGAACATAGTGCCCCCAACAAGCGTGACGACAGTGGAAATACGGAAGAACCAGCCCGGATCGAGGACGAGGCCGTTGCCGCTTTCCAGCCCTACCGCGATCCCATAAGCCTGAAGCGTGCCGAGCAGAACCGTGCCGTAGCGCGTGTACTGGTTAATGACCTTGCGGCCCTGCTCGCCTTCCTTCTTGAGAGCCTCAAGCGAGGGAACGACCGACGTCATCAGCTGCACGATGATCGACGCGGAGATATATGGCATGATGCCGAGCGCGAAGATCGCCATGCGCTCGACGGCGCCACCGGCAAACATGTTGAAGAGGCCGAGAATACCGCCAGCCTGGCCGCGGAAGGCCTGTGCATAGGCTTCTGGGTTCAGGCCCGGGAGCGGGATGTGTGTCCCCAGCCGGTAGACAAGGAGCGCCGCCAGCGTGAACCACAGTCGCTTCTTGAGATCCTCCGCCTTGGCGAAGGTCGAAAAATTAAGGTTGGAGGCAAGTTGTTCCGCTGCAGAAGCCATGCATTTCTCCGCCTGACCAATTCCGGCGGCAGTCTAGCCGGGCCCGGAAAGCAGTCCACATTCAGTTTCTGAAAACGGGCGGGGATCGCGGATGCAATCGGTGCCTCACCCTGTTTTCCGTATGGTTCCGGAAAGCGCGACCGTGCGATCGGTCCCGGAATCGTGAGGCTCACATATGGGAGCAAAATCGCCCGGTGTGAAGCACGCCGGGCGATTCAGAAGTGTTTACTCGGCAGCAGCTGCTTCCGGAAGCTTGATGGACCCGCCGGCCTTTTCGATCTTCTCAACGGCGGCCTTGGAGGCGCCGGCGGCTTCGATCGTAACCTTGGCCTTCAGTTCACCGTCCGACAGAACGCGGACGCCGTCCTTCGGACGACGGATCACACCGGCAGCCTTCAAGGCAGCGGCATCGATCGTGCCCTTCGGGTCAAGCTTCTTAGCATCGATCGCAGCCTGGATTCGACCGAGCGAAACGGTGACGAAGTCGGATGCGAAGATGTTGTTGAAGCCGCGCTTGGGCAGGCGACGATAGATCGGCATCTGGCCGCCTTCGAAGCCATTGATGGCGACGCCCGAACGGGACGACTGCCCCTTCACGCCGCGACCACCGGTCTTGCCCGAGCCCGATCCGATACCGCGGCCAACGCGCTTGCGGTTCTTGCTGGCACCTTCGTTGTCTTTGATTTCATTCAGTTTCATGATGACTTCCCCCGTCTCACTTCTCGTCGACGACGCGAACGAGATGCTGGACAGCACGGATCATGCCGCGAACCGACGGAGTGTCCTCCAGGGTGCGGACCCGGTGCATCTTGTTGAGCCCGAGACCGATCAGCGTCTGACGCTGCACAGCCGGGCGGCGGATGGGGCTACCGATCTGTTCGACCGTAACCGTCTTGTTAGCTTGTGCCTGAGTAGCTTTCTTGGCCATGATCGCTCTCCTTATTCTTCCGCAGAATTGCCGGAAGCGGCGCGGCGAGCCTGTAGCGTCGCATACTTGAGGCCGCGCTGGGCTGCTACGTCCTTCGGATGCACCTGATGCTTCAGAGCGTCGAAAGTCGCGCGAACCATGTTGTAAGGGTTCGACGAGCCGGTAGATTTGGCAACGACGTCATGAACGCCGAGCGTTTCGAAGACAGCGCGCATCGGGCCGCCGGCGATGATACCGGTACCGGCCTTGGCAGCGCGCAGCAGAACCTTGCCCGCGCCATGACGACCATTGATGTCGTGGTGGAGCGTACGACCGTCGCGCAGCGGCACGAAGATCAGGTCGCGCTTTGCGGCTTCCGTGGCCTTACGGATGGCTTCCGGCACTTCGCGTGCCTTGCCATGACCGAAGCCAACGCGGCCCTTCTGGTCGCCGACGACAACGAGGGCTGCGAAGCCGAAGCGACGGCCACCCTTAACAACCTTGGCGACGCGGTTGATCGCGACCAGCTTGTCGACGAATTCGCTATCACGTTCTTCGCGGTTCTGGCGATCGTCGCGAGAACCTCTTCTTTCCTGTGCCATTGTCCTTTTCCTTTTTCTTTTCCGGGTGCAACGGGCAGTTTCGGGGAGCCAACCATCCTGCGCCGAGATCGGGCAGAACGGGACGACTGCGGGTGCGGCGAAAACCGCGCTTGCCCGGCAACCCTTGTGTGGGCGCCGGGCAAATTTTTAGAAGCTGAGACCGCCTTCGCGAGCAGCTTCAGCAAGGGCCTTGATACGACCGTGGTAGATGAAGGCGCCGCGATCGAACACGACTTCCTTCACGCCAGCCTTGGTGGCGCGTTCTGCGACCAGCTTGCCGACGGCAGATGCTGCCTCAACATCGGCGCCGGTCTTCAGCTTTGAGCGAAGATCCGCGTCGAGCGTGGAGGCGGCCGCGAGCGTGCGGCCGGCTACGTCGTCAATGACCTGTACGTAGATGTTCTTCGACGAGCGATGAACCGACAGGCGCGGACGGCCGTTGGCAACCGCCTTAACCTGGCGGCGCACGCGGCTCGCGCGCTTTGCAAGTGCTTGTTTCCTGCTAGCCATTTCGCGTGATCCTTACTTCTTCTTGCCTTCCTTGCGGACGATCCGTTCCTCGGCGTACTTGACGCCTTTGCCCTTGTAGGGCTCGGGACCACGGTATTCGCGGATTTCCGCGGCAACCTGACCGACCTGCTGCTTATTGATGCCGGTGACGACGATTTCCGTCGGCTTCGGCACGGCAATCGAAATGCCCTGCGGCGGTTCGTAGACGACGTCATGGCTAAAGCCGAGAGCCAACTGCAGGTTCTTGCCCTGCAGCGACGCGCGGTAACCGACACCGTTGATTTCCAGCTTGCGCTCGAAACCGTCCTTCACGCCCTTAAAGATGTTCTCAATCATCGTGCGCGACATGCCCCACTTGGAGCGGGCATCCTTGCTGTCGTTGATCGGGGTCACCGAAACGGCGTTGTCGTTGAACTCAACCTTCACTTCGTCATTGGCGACGAAGAAAAGCTCGCCCTTCGGGCCCTTGGCAGTCACTTTTTGGCCATCAACCGAGGCCGTAACACCAGCAGGAACCGGAACGGGCTTCTTACCGATACGAGACATAGTTTTTATCCTGTCTGTTCGCTATGGAGATCCCCTGCCCGTCTTAGAAGACGGAGCAGAGTACCTCACCACCAACGTTCTGTTCGCGAGCCTGGTGATCGGCCATCACACCCTTCGGAGTCGAAAGGATGGTGATGCCGAGGCCGTTCGCGACCTGCGGAATGGACTTCACCGAAACGTAGACTCGGCGGCCCGGCTTGGACACGCGGCCGATCTCACGGATCACCGACGCGCCTTCGTAATACTTCAGCTCGATTTCGATCTCGGACTTGCCGTTACCGTAGTCGGTCTCAGAATAACCGCGGATATAACCTTCAGCCTGAAGCACGTCGAGAACGCGTGCGCGCAGCTTGGAGGCTGGCGTCGTTACCGACGTCTTGCGACGAGCGGCGCCATTGCGGATGCGGGTGAGCATATCACCCAGGGGATCAGTCATGGTCATCTAATGATCTCCTTACCAGCTCGACTTGACGACGCCCGGCACCTTGCCGAGATTGCCCAGTTCACGAAGCGCGATACGCGACATCTTGAGCTTACGGTAGTAAGCGCGCGGCCGGCCACTGACTTCGCACCGGTTGCGAATGCGGGTCTTTGAACCATCGCGCGGCAGCGAGGCGAGCTTAAGGGTCGCCTGGAACCGCTCCTCGATGGGCAGTTCCTGGTTCATGATGGTCGCCTTCAGGGTCGCGCGCTTGGCGGCCTGAGTGGCAACGGTCTTGCGGCGGCGCTTGTTCTTTTCAACTGCGCTGGTCTTCGCCATATCGGAGTTCCTTTTCTACGCTCGTCGTTACGGTTACTGACGGAACGGGAAGTTGAACTCTCGCAGGAGAGCCCGTGCTTCGTCGTCGGCCTTGGCCGTCGTGCAAACGATGATGTCCATGCCCCACATCTGATCAACCTTGTCGTAGTTGATCTCAGGGAACACGATGTGTTCCTTGATGCCCATGGCAAAGTTGCCACGGCCGTCAAAGCTCTTCGGGTTCAAGCCGCGAAAGTCGCGAACGCGCGGAAGCGCGATGTTGATCAGGCGGTCGAGGAATTCGTACATGCGTGCGCCGCGCAGCGTAACCTTGGCGCCGATCGGCATGCCTTCGCGGACCTTGAAGCCAGCGATGGAGTTGCGGGCCTTCGTGATTACCGGCTTCTGACCGGCAATGGCAGCCAGGTCCGCCGCAGCAACCGTGGGCTTCTTGGAGTCGGCAGTCGCCTCGCCCACACCCATGTTGATCACGATCTTCTCCAGACGCGGGATCATCATGTCGTTGGTGTAGGAGAATTCCTCCTTCAACGCAGCGCGGATGCGGGATACATATTCGGTCTTGAGCCGCGGCTCATACTTTGCCTCAGCCATCGATCACATCTCCCGTACGCTTGGCAACTCGCACCTTCTTGCCGTCGACGACCTGGAAGCCAATGCGAGTCGGCTTGCCATCCTTCGCGGCGATCGCGAGGTTCGACAGGTGGATGGATGCTTCCTTGTTGATGATGCCCGCTTCCTGCGTCTGAGTCTGACGCTGGTGGCGCTTCACCATGTTAATGCCGCGCACGAGTGCGCGATCTTCCTTCGGCATGACCTGGAGGACTTCGCCGGTACGGCCCTTGTCCTTGCCGGTCAAAACGACGACACTGTCGCCCTTGCGGATCTTCTGCATCGGTATCGCTCCCTTACAGTACTTCTGGAGCCAGCGAGATGATCTTCATGTGGTTCTTGGCGCGGAGTTCGCGCGGAACCGGTCCGAAGATACGGGTACCGATCGGCTCTTTCTTGTTGTCGATAAGCACCGCTGCGTTGTTGTCGAAGCGGATGACGCTGCCGTCGGCGCGACGGATGTCCTTGGCGGTACGCACAACCACCGCCTTCATCACGTCACCCTTCTTCACGCGGCCACGCGGGATCGCTTCCTTGATCGAGACGACGATCACGTCGCCGATCGAAGCGTACTTACGCTTGGAGCCGCCCAGCACCTTGATGCACATGACACGACGTGCGCCGGAATTATCCGCCACGTCGAGGTTTGTTTGCATCTGAATCATGTCAGGTCGCCTTTTTCTAATGACCGGACCGACCGGGCGCGCGAACGCCCCGATCCGGCTTATGGACAGATTTTCATTGTGCGCGGGATGGATCTTGCCAAGGTGGTTTCCTGTGAAGGACCTTCCCTGCGCTCAAAGCAAAAGAACGCTCGTTGCCGAGCGTCCTGCGCCGATGGCGTGCTTCATACAGGAATCTGCGCCAGAAGCAAGGCCCCGGCGCAAATCTCTGACCTCAAGCCTGGGCGGCAATTACCGTCCAGCACTTATCCTTGGAAATCGGTGCACATTCCTGAATGGAAACGACATCACCGACCTTGTACTGGTTGTTTTCGTCATGCGCCTTGTACTTCTTGGAACGGCGGACCGTCTTCTGAAGCAGCGGGTGCGCGAATCGGCGCTCGACACGGACAACAACGGTCTTCTCGTTCTTGTCGGAAACTACGACGCCCTGCAGAATGCGTTTCGGCATATTGTTCTTCCTTTAGGCCTTGGCTTCTGCCGCCTTCTGGCGGGCAATGGTTTTAACGCGAGCGATGTCCTTGCGAACTTCGTTGATGCGCGAGGACTTCTCGAGCTGACCGGTGGCCTTCTGGAAGCGCAGATTGAACTGCTCCTTCTTGAGCTCGGCGAGCTTGTCCTTGAGCTGGTCGGCCGTGAGGCCGCGAACGTCTTCGGCTTTCATCGTGCCTTCTCCTTACTCTGCAATGCGCTGAACGAAACGCGTCTTGACGGAGAGCTTGGCCGAACCGAGGCGCAGGGCCTCGCGCGCGATCTCTTCCGAAACGCCATCGATCTCGAACATCATACGGCCGGGCTTGACGCGGCATGCCCAGTACTCAACCGAGCCTTTACCCTTACCCATGCGGACTTCAGTAGGCTTGGCAGTGACTGGTACGTCAGGGAACACACGGATCCAAACACGACCTGCACGCTTCATGTAGCGTGTGATGGCACGGCGAGCTGCTTCAATCTCGCGTGCGTTGACGCGGTTCGGTTCCTGAGCCTTGAGGCCGAATTCGCCGAAGGCCAGCTCGTAACCGCCCTTGGCCACACCCTTGATACGTCCCTTGAACTGCTTCCGGAACTTTGTACGCTTTGGCTGCAACATTTTCTTACTTCTCCGAGCTTATCTTTCGCCAGCGTTGATCAAGCGTTTTCGCGTTCGCGGCGGCGATCGCCACGTTCGCGGCTTGCCGGACCCTGGGCATCGCCTTCAAGCGCACGGCGCTCGGAAGCCATCGGATCATGCTCAAGGATCTCGCCCTTGAAGATCCAAACCTTGATGCCGCAGATACCGAATGCGGTTTCGGCTTCCGCCGTCCCGTAATCGATGTCAGCGCGCAGCGTGTGAAGCGGCACGCGGCCTTCGCGATACCATTCGGTCCGTGCAATTTCCGCACCGCCTAGACGGCCCGCGCAGGTGATACGAATACCTTCCGCACCAAGACGCATGGCAGACTGAACGGCGCGCTTCATGGCGCGGCGGAACGCGATGCGGCGCTCCAGCTGCTGGGCAATCGACTGGGCAACAAGCGTTGCATCGACTTCCGGCTTGCGCACTTCAACGATGTTGAGGTGCGTTTCCGAGTTCGTCATCGAAGAGATCTTCTTGCGAAGCTTCTCGATGTCAGCGCCCTTCTTGCCGATGATCAGGCCCGGACGCGCCGAGTGGATCGTCACGCGGCACTTCTTGTGCGGGCGCTCGATGACCACCTTGGCGATACCGGCCTGCTTCAGTTCACGCATCAGGTACTGACGGATCTTCAGATCCTCATGCAGCAACTGACCGTATTCGGCGTTGTCGGCGAACCAACGGCTATCCCAGGTGCGGTTAATGCCGAGGCGGAAGCCGATCGGATTAATTTTCTGGCCCATTATGCGGCCTCCCCTTTTTCCTCGACTTCACGAACCACGATCGTCAGGTGCGCGAAAGGCTTCTCGATGCGAGATGCCCGGCCGCGACCACGAGCGTGGAAACGCTTCATGACGATCGACTTGCCGACGTATGCTTCCGATACGACCAGGCTGTCGACGTCGAGGTCATGGTTGTTCTCGGCATTGGCGATAGCGGACTCGAGGGTCTTTCTCACCGTGCCAGCGATGCGCTTGCGCGAAAACTCGAGGTCTGCGAGGGCGCGATCAACCTT
The DNA here is from genome assembly GCA_035998065.1 of Pseudorhizobium sp. Lineage (GTDB taxonomy): Bacteria > Pseudomonadota > Alphaproteobacteria > Rhizobiales > Rhizobiaceae > Neorhizobium. Next base: position 3,625 of record DASYHX010000496.1, on the reverse strand, counting down.
CTTGCCGCGGATCATGGCGGCAACCAGGTTCAGCTTCTGCGGGCTGACGCGAAGCGTGCGGGCAACCGCCTGCGCCTCATTGTCCTTCAGCCGGCGTTCGGTCTTTGCCTTGGCCATGATTACTTCCTCTTAGCCTTCTTGTCCGCACCGTGACCATAATAGGTCCGGGTCGGCGAGAACTCGCCGAACTTGTGGCCGACCATGTCTTCGTTGACAGAGACGGGCACATGCTTGCTGCCGTTGTAGACGCCGAACGTCAGACCGACGAACTGCGGCAGGATCGTGGAGCGACGGCTCCAGATCTTGATGACTTCACTGCGGCCGCCTTCACGAACCTTCTCAGCCTTCTTGAGAAGATAGCCGTCAACAAACGGGCCTTTCCATACTGAACGAGCCATTCCTGACTACCTCTCTTACTTCTTGCGCTGATGGCGCGAACGCATGATGAACTTGTCGGTCGACTTGTTCGAGCGAGTGCGCTTGCCCTTGGTGGGCTTGCCCCATGGCGTCACCGGATGACGACCACCGGATGTACGGCCTTCACCACCACCGTGCGGGTGGTCGACGGGGTTCATGACGACGCCGCGGTTGTGCGGGGTCTTACCACGCCAGCGCGTACGACCAGCCTTACCGTCGTTGATGTTGCCGTGGTCCGGGTTGGATACGGCGCCGACAGTGGCGAGGCAGGAACCGGGAACGAGGCGCTGCTCGCCCGAATTCAGGCGAAGGATTGCCATTCCCTGGTCGCGACCAACCAGCTGAACGTAGGTGCCGGCGGAGCGCGCGATCTGACCGCCCTTGCCCGGCTTCATTTCGACGTTGTGTACGATCGAGCCGACCGGGACGTACTGCAGAGGCATGGTGTTGCCCGGCTTTACGTCAACGGCCTTATCGGAAGCGATGACCTTGTCGCCGGCAGCGAGGCGCTGCGGGGCGAGGATATAGGCCAGTTCGCCGTCCTCGTACTTGATGAGAGCGATGAACGCGGTGCGGTTCGGGTCGTACTCCAGACGCTCAACAGTCCCTTCGACGTTGAACTTGCGACGCTTGAAGTCGACCAGACGGTAGGTGCGCTTGTGACCGCCGCCGATGAAGCGGGCGGTGATACGACCAAGGTTGTTACGGCCGCCGCTCTTGGAGAGACCTTCCGTCAGCGCCTTGACCGGCTTGCCCTTATGGAGGCCAGACCGGTCGACGATGACCAGCTGGCGCTGGCTCGGAGACGTCGGATTGTAGCTTTTCAATGCCATTTTTCTGTTCCTCAGAGACCGGTGGAGACGTCGATCGACTGGCCTTCAGCCAAGGTCACGACTGCCTTCTTCACGTCCTTCTGCTTGCCGATGAAGCCGCGGAAACGCTTAACCTTGCCCTTGCGGACCAGCGTGTTGACGGCCTTGACCTTCACGCCGAACAGCGCCTCTACGGCCGCCTTGATTTCGGGCTTGGAAGCATCCTTGGCAACGTTGAAGACAACCTGATTCTGTTCTGATACCAGCGTCGACTTTTCGGTGATCGCCGGCGAGACAATCACATCATAGTGGCGAAGATCGGTCACTTGAAACGCTCCTCTAGAGCTTCAACTGCGGCCTTCGACAAAACGAGCTTGCCGCGACGCAGGATGTCGTAAACATTGATGCCCTGAACCGGCAAAACATCGATGTTCGGGATGTTCTGGGCCGCGAGCTTGAAGTTGTTGTCCAGTTCGGCGCCACCGATGACGAGTGCATTGGTGAGACCGAGCGAGGCGAAGGAACCGATCAGCGACTTGGTCTTCGCTTCTGCAGCCATCAGGTTGTCGACGATGATCACGTCTTCAGCCTTGAACTTGGCGGAGAGCGCGTGACGAAGGGCGAGCGCACGAACCTTCTTGGGGAGATCGTGAGCGTGGCTGCGAACAACCGGACCATGCGCCTTGCCACCGCCACGGAACTGCGGTGCACGAGCCGAATGGTGACGAGCGCGGCCCGTACCCTTCTGCTTGTACATCTTCGCACCGGTGCGGGACACTTCGGAGCGGTTCTTGGTCTTGTGCGTGCCCTGCTGCTTCTTGGCAAGCTGCCAACGAACCATGCGGGCGATGATATCTTCGCGAGGGTCGAGGCCGAAGATCTCGTCCGAAAGGGAGACCTTGCCAGCGTCTTTGCCCTCAAGGGTCTTGACGTTGAATTCCATTTGCTTGGCTCCCTTACTTCGCAGCCGACTTGATGGCGTCACGAACCACGATCCACGCGCCCTTGGAGCCGGGGACGGCACCCTTGACGAGGATCAGGCCGCGGCCTTCGTCGGTCGAAACGACTTCGAGGTTCTGGGTCGTGACGCGCGTCTGGCCCATGTGACCAGCCATGCGCTTGCCCTTCCAGACCTTACCCGGATCCTGGTTGGAACCGGTCGAGCCGTGCGAACGGTGCGAAACGGACACACCGTGCGTGGCACGCAGACCACCGAAGTTGTGGCGCTTCATGGCGCCGGCAAAACCCTTACCGATCGAGGTACCGGTTACGTCCACGAGCTGTCCAGCTTCGAAATGCGAAGCCTTCAACTCGGTACCGACATCGATCAACTGGTCTTCCGAAACGCGAAACTCAACAAGCTTCGCCTTCGGCTCGACTTCAGCAACGGCGAAATGACCGCGCAGAGCCTTCGTCGTGTTCTTTACCTTGGCAGTGCCGGAACCCAGCTGAATAGCCGTATAACCGTTCTTTTCCTTGGTGCGATGAGCAACGACCTGGCAGTTTTCCAGCCGCAGTACCGTCACCGGGATATGCTCGCCGGCGTCGTTATAGACGCGGGTCATTCCCACTTTCTGTGCAATTACACCCGAACGCATCGGTTCAATCCTTCTCACTCAGCTCGAGACCAGAAGTCTCAGAGCTTGATCTCAACATCGACACCAGCAGCGAGATCGAGCTTCATCAGCGCGTCCACTGTCTGAGGTGTCGGGTCAACGATGTCGAGAAGGCGCTTATGGGTGCGCATCTCGAACTGCTCGCGGCTCTTCTTGTCGATGTGGGGGGACCGGTTAACCGTAAACTTCTCGATTCGGGTCGGAAGCGGAACGGGGCCCCGGACACTAGCTCCGGTGCGCTTCGCCGTCGACACGATCTCACGCGTAGACGCGTCGAGAATGCGGTGATCGAACGCCTTCAGGCGAATGCGGATATTTTGGCCGTTCATTCGACGTTATCCTTGTTGTCTATTCCCGCGTGCCTGGCAAAGGGCACGGGTTGTTCTTTTTCCTAAGGCGGACCACCGGTTTCAAAGAGCGAAGGGAACGCCGGGGAGCGGCATCCCTTCCAGTCTTCGGGTCTTGCGACCCACCTTATTGTTGATTGCAGTGCCCTGCCCCAATCGAAGCAGGGGCAAATCGCGCTTGCGCGCCATTTGCTACATTTTTGCGTCATAAGCAAGCCCGCCACCGGCGTCTTGCTTAAAGATTCTGCCACCAAAGGCGCAGAGCAGCTCTGCGCCTTTGGCAAATCAGATTTTACTCGATGATCGAGGCGACGATGCCGGCGCCGACGGTGCGGCCGCCTTCGCGGATCGCGAAGCGCAGCTTTTCTTCCATCGCGATCGGAACGATCAGCTCGACGTCAACGGTCACGTTGTCGCCAGGCATCACCATTTC
>DASYHX010000482.1:0-3961 GCA_035998065.1 Pseudorhizobium sp. | reverse complement strand
AAGCCGTTGCACTCGTAGCGCTTCTCTGTCCCGCCGCCGTTGAGTTCAACATCCTCGTCGCAGATGTTCGCTTCCTCGATCCACATGTCGAGAACCGGCAGGATGGCGCGCGTAAAGTCCCTGCGATGCCCGAACTCGCTGAAGCACTGATGCCAGGCCATGATCAGCGCTGAGTTCTTGGAGAATACCCATGCGGCTTCGTTGGTGGGGTCGGAACTGATGCGGTAGTCGAAAACGATGGCGCAATCCGCCTCCACCGATAGCGACGGCGGGCCGTAGGGGAATCGCGCGCTCTGCTTCTCAGCCTTGTCGCTTGTTGCGATCATCGCCAAGGAGGCCTGACCGTCCCCACGGTGATTGTTCGTCCAGATGCCCTCGCCTGAAAGCCTGCTGACGACGTCAGCATAGGGTGTTTCGGTTGGCAGACCGAGCCGGTGCGCAATAAGCACCCTGTCACGGTATCGATCGGCTCCGGTGTTGATCGTCCGCCCATTGGAGTTCAGTTGCACTTCGTGGTCATGCAGCCAGTATTTCTTGACGGCGTGGATCCGGTGCCCAGCGATAGCCTGAACAGCAATGAGATCCTTCCCCTTCGCCTCCCAAAGCATGTAGGCCCCGGCCAGCCGGTTGGTGCCCACCGCCCACTGGCGGTAGGGGATGGACTGGACCTTCGGGATTTTACCGTCTTCGGGTTTTGGTGGCTTAGGAGCAAGCAGCGCTTGGATGCCGATCGAAAGAGCCGTTGTCGCAATTGCCGTTGTCGCGGCGCCAAGGAAGGCAGCCGTCGTGGCAGAGAATCCGACCGTCGTGAAGAACGACGTGAACAGCGGCGTGAAGATCGGGTCACGTCGAGCGATCGGATAGTGCGTCGTTGTCTTCTGGAGCATTGGCTCCCAAACGACACGCTCTAGCGGGTCACTGTAGGCGTGCTGGTAGAACCGCTCGTGCTTCACTTCGGCATTCTCCAGGCGGCGACCATTTCAGCCTTCGTTGCACGAACCCCACCCGGAGCAATCGACGCCCACAGCGGGCCGAAGCGGATGGCTCCCACTTCCGTCACTGCCGCGTCCTCGTAGCTTTCGCCCGCCATCATCCGCACAAGCCCGATATCGCCAGTCAGGGCCTCGCTGACACGCTCGAAGCCGTGCGGCAGAAGATGAGCCTCCATGAACGACAACTCGCCTCCATGAGCCGCTATGATCGAATGCGCCTCGTCCTTCGTTCGGTAGGTGCCTCGAAGGTCTTCAGCCGGATCGATGTCCATCGCGAACCGCACCCACGAGGCCGGGAACGTCATACAGTCGTCGCCGCCTACCCCGCCCCACCGAAACCGGTGCGGAAGCTGAAGAAACCCGTGGATGTCCATGATCACTCTAATATTTCGGCCACGTGGGTTGATTGCCGCGCGCAAGGCGAGCCGTGTTCTTGCAGAAGTCGTCGGTTGGCGAGATCGCCTTTTGCATCGCGTCCGACCACAGCGCCCGCGATGCACGGGAACGGGTGTTCTCACCTGCCACCACAGCGAGGCTCAAGGTCAGCGTCGGGCTCTCACCTTCACGGATCGCGGCACGTCCTTCCTTCGGATGAGACGCGATCCCCGTCCAAATCGGAATGATGCTACTCATCGGCTGGAAATATTGGTCCAGCGTCGTGAGACCGATCTGCACCAGCTTGCCCCGCAATGGCGGGAGGCTGTCGAGCATCTTGGCGCCCGTAGCCGGATCGATGCCGGACACGGCGAAGTCCACCGCATCAGACGTTCCGTTCACCAACACCTCGACCGATGGGATGCCGACCAGACGCCCGCCGCCAAGGTAGACGGTGCCATCAGGGTCGATCCCATCGAATCCGATTGGCACGTCATTGATGCCGAACCACAGATGCAGGGCAGGATCTGTTCCGACGCGGAGAAAGAGCCCGAGCTGATGGCTGCCGCGCAACGCCTCTATGACGTGATCTGGCACGTAACCCATGGCTCAGAACGCTTCCGTGAAGCTGATGCTTGGACGGCTGGAGTACCAACCCTCGTACTCAAACGGCACCGTCATGCCCCTGGCGAGTTTCATCACACAGGTCGGGCGCGCCACCTCCACCCGCGTACCTGCCGGCGCTGCCTCTCTCAGAGGGGGACTGATGCCGAGACGATAGTCCTTGAACGTCAACGGCACCCCGTCGACCGTCTCCGTCCCTTCGTTCAGCTTGTCGTTCTCCCAATAGCGCCAGGCTCTCCATCCCTTTGTCGGGTGGTAGATCGAAAACCAGTCCGACCAGCGCAGGTCGCGGGAGGCCTCATAGATCCGGAGGTAAACCTGCCCCGCATTGAGCGGTGCGTCGGCCGTCAGCTTTGCCCAGACCGTTGCCTGCGAGTATCCCGAGCCATCCGAGTGCAGCGAGCCGTCTGAATGACGGATGCCCTTGATGATCGGTCGCACCGCGCCGTTGATGACAGGGAAAGGTCCGATCTTGTCGTTGACGATCGGCACATTGATGAACCGGAAACCTCCGTTAAGGCGAGCTCCCAGCCAGTTCAGAATCTCGTATCGCTCATCCGGCCCCTCCAGCACCATTCCCTTATAGGACGCGGTCACAATCCCACCCCCGGAGGTTTCGATGCTGATGGCCTCCCCTGTGCCGTTCACGCCGCCGTCGATCCCGGAGCCCGGGTTATCGAAAGTCGCGCGTGCCGGGCGCAGGTAGTCGACCGGAAACATCGGCTGATTGATGTAGACCGCCATCGATCAGCCTTTCCTTGCTGTAGCTTTTTGCTGTGTTTCTAGAGCGCCGCCGCGAACCTGGTTCTCTTGGTATTGGAAGATGGCTTCCTGAGCGCCCTGACGGGCGAGTTCGCGGACATGGTCATCTCCTGACCCGCCTTGAACATAGACGTTCAACTGTGGCCGCTGGCCGCCTCGATTGTCGTTGCCGCCCATCATCCGCGCGCTGCGGTTCGTGTCGAAGACTTGCGAGCCCTGAGGCAGATTGATCAGTTCCGGCCCCCGCTCACCCACGAGAGCCATCCCGCCCGGCGCATAGTTCGTGCCATCGGCAAACAGTCCGGTGAGCGGCAGGTACTTCGCCAACGATGGGTTCCCACCGCCACCGAACAAGCCGCCAAGCCACCCGAACAGACCACCACCGCCGCCACCGCCGGCAGCAGGTGCGGCCGGGAAGAAGCTGGTTGACAGAGCCTGCCCTACCTGACCAAGCCCGCCGCCAAGAACATCAAGGCCCTTCGTCGCTGCGCCTGCGGATTCTGCCAGCTTGGCGACCGCTTCCGCGGCATCCCCCATGCCAGCACCAGATCCGATACCATCCCACCGACCGACGCCAACCTTGGCCGCTCCGTACCACGCCCCCCAGCCGTTCTTCGCTGCATGATCGAGGGCAAAATCAACGCCTGCAGGACCATTGGAGGCCAGCGCAGGATCAAGCCCGGTGCGGCGCATGAAGTCATTGCCGAGACCGGCAGGGAAGCCAGTGCCAGGACCGCCCTTCAGTAGCTGGAAAGGACCATAGGACGGTTCCTGGTAGCCGTTCTTGACGTAGCCCGCCCGCATGTTCCACGAGTTCAGCCCGCCTTCGGACTTGGCAACCCGGAGCGCGATGCTTGGATCAATGCCGCGCTGAGATGCGGCGTTGGCGATGTAGGATGCGATATCCCCGCCAGCGATCGGGCCAAGAGGCGCGCGCGTGACAGAGCCGACGCTGAGGCCAGAGAACCCGCCGGCAACATTGTCATTTGCCGCACTGGCACCAAGCAAGGCTCCAAGCGTCGTATTGGCGCCCGTGAAGCCTATACCCTTGTTGAGCAGTCCTGCACTCGGCTGTCCCATGACAGCGTTGAGCAGGAAGTTCGCCGCCATGTTGGCGACCTTGTCCCATGCCGCCGATGCAGCGTTCAGCATGGCGTTGCTCAGGCCTTCCATCAGGGCCTTGCCCAGATCGCCGCTGTTGTTGCGCA
>DASYHX010000469.1:0-4935 GCA_035998065.1 Pseudorhizobium sp. | reverse complement strand
GCGTTGTCGCGGCTGCTTTCGTTGGCACCGCGGATGAAGTCCTCGGGCGACATGCCAGCCTCGACGTGAAGGCGGTGCATGTTGAGCGTTTCTATATCCTTGTACTGCTCAACGCTGGAGAACGACACGTTGGTCATCCCGATCTCCTCGCCCTGATAGACAAAAGGCGTGCCCTTCATCAGGTGGATTACCGTCGCCAGCATTTTCGCCGACTCGGCATGATATCGCGCCGCGTCGCCATAGCGGGAGACGGCGCGGGGGAGATCGTGATTGCCCCAGAAGAGGGAGTTCCATCCATCGTTCGCCAGCGCCAGCTGCCATTTCCCAAAGACTGCCTTCAGCCCGACGAGGTCGAACGGCTTTGCCTTCCACTTACCGTAGGTCTCGTCCCAGTCCTGCGTGACATGCTCGAACTGAAAAACCATCGAAAGTTCCCGCCTGTCATGCGCCGAATAGAGCAGTGCTGCGGCAGGCGTGGCGCTCCAGGCTTCGCCGACCGTTAGCACATCGCGGCTGCCGAAGGTTTCCCGGTTCATCTCCTGTAGATAGCTATGCAGGTGGGGTCCATCGGTGGTGATCTCTGCGTCGACCTGCTTGCCGATCAGATCGATGACATCCATCCGGAAACCGGCGATGCCTCGATCGAGCCACCAGTTCATCATCTCGTATATCTCGGCACGCACCTTCGGGTTTTCCCAGTTAAGGTCCGGCTGGCGGCGCGAGAAGAGATGGAGATAATATTGTCCCGTTGCGGGGTCGAGGGTCCAGGCGGGCCCGCCAAAGGAGGAGGTGAGCGAGTTGGGAACACCGCCGGTGGAGGAGGGGTCGCGCCAGATGTAGTAGTCGCGGTAGGGATTGTCCCTCGACCTGCGGGCTTGCTCAAACCAAGGGTGTTCGTCTGACGTGTGGTTGACCACGAGATCGAGCAGGATGCCGATGCCACGCTTGCGCCCCTCCGACACCAGCCGATCGAAATCCGCTAAGCTGCCGAATTCCGGAGCGATCCCTCGATAATCCGAGATGTCGTAGCCATTGTCATCCATGGGTGAGGTGAAAATCGGCGACAGCCAGATTATGGAGATCCCGAGCGACTGCAGGTAATCGAGCTTTGAGATGATACCCGGAATGTCGCCGATCCCGTCACCGTCGCTGTCGCAAAAGCTACGGGGATAGATCTGGTAGACGGTCGCGGCATGCCACCACTTGCGCTCAAACGTTCGTGCGTCTTGCGTCTGCAGGCGGGATGGCGTCATTGATGTCTCCGTGGGGTACAGCCTGACGAACGCTGCACGCGAAGCTGGGTTCCGAATGCCGGAACATCAACGGCCTTGATTGGTTAGCCTAGTGAAACCAAGCAAGGAGGCCGAGATGAACAGCAAGCTCCCGCCCATCCCCGAAGAGAACCGCAGCCACAAGGGTCCCGGCGAGCCGGCCTCGGCTAGTGCGTCCGAAGTCCGGACCACGGACCCTAGTCAAAAGAACTTCGACAAGCAGGGGCAGCAGGGTAACAGCAAGATCAATACGACCAACCAGGGATATCAGCAGGATCGCTGACCTCTTGTCGTATGGAAGCCCTTCCTCTCTGGGAAGGGCTTTGCAAATTCCTAGGCCTGCATCATTGATGGAGTGCCTACCTCAGCAGGCTTTGGGCCCCATCTACAAAGATCGGGACGCCGGTTACGTGCCGGGCGCGATGGGATGCAAGGAACAAAATAACATCTGCAACGTCCACCGCCGCTCCAGGTATTCCCTCCGTCAGTGGAATGTCTCCTTCAGGCCAGTCAACAGGGACCGCGGTCTTATCTTCTTCACGTAGTTTAGTATTGTCGTCTATCTCGGTATCGATCTTGCCTGGGCAGACAGCGTTGATGCGGATCTTGTGCTGACCGAGTTCGACGGCTAGTTGCTGTACAATCGCAACCTGTGCTGCCTTGGTCGCCGAATAGGCGGTGGCACCGGGTGAGGTGAACGTGCGGTTTCCGTTAATGGAAGAGACGATGATGATCGAGCCGCCGCCCTGGGCCTTCATGTGCGGGACGGTCAGGTGAAGCGTGAGGTAGGTTCCGCGCAGATTGATCCGGATTGTCTTGTCCCATTCATCCGGCGTGAGACTGTCGATCGGTGCCCAGACGCCGTTGATCCCGGCGTTGGAGACAACAATGTCCAGCCGCCCATAGAGATCCAACAGCTGTGCCACCGCCGCGCGTAACGCCTCCTCGTCTGACACATCGGCTTCAAGAGCAACGGCGATCCCACCCTGAGCTTCAATCTCTTTCACCGTTTGATCCAATTCGCTTCGAGTACGGCCCAGGACGCCAACCTTGGCTCCTTGTTGAGCAAAGGTTACGGCAGTCGCTTTGCCGATGCCGGATCCGCCTCCTGTGACCAGTGCCACACGCGCCTGAAGTTCCATACCTCTGCCTCCTGTTCCGGCACCTCGTCTCGAGGGCGCGGAACGAGCCATTGGGCCCAAAGTTCCACCCTTCAGCAATCAAGGATGCGAAGGCCTGCCCGGTACTTCGCCGGGTCGTGCCCGGTGCGCTCGGCCTCGACGAGATTGTCAGTAAGATCTGCACGTTTCACGGACCGAGTGAGATCGTTCTCGGCAGCTCGACGAACAAGGTCTTCGTGGCTCTCCCCTGGTTTTTTGGTTAGAGCGTCGACAGCAAGCAAAATCGCTTCCGGGAAGCCCTCCTTACGCAAGCGTGCCAGCGTCCACTCTGGAGCCTTCTCCACCACGTCGTGAAGCCAAGCGACAGTTTTCTTTTCCCTGCCCGATACGCTCGCCGCGACGCGTGCGACATGTTCAAGGACGAGGCCGCCCGTCTTTCTGAGCTGGCCTTGGTGTGCCTGAGTGGCGATATTCTGCGCCTTTTCCAGAAGGTCGCTCACCGCGATCTTCCTCGAACTGCTCAAGCCCTGCCAAGGGATGCAACCATGTTTCCCGGCGCTTCACCCAAATCTCGTAGTTGGGAGTAAGGTCAGTCGGAGCCATATCAAGAGATCCGAGGCGTATTTCCACTTCACCTTCTTGCGGATTGAAAAGGCGCGAGCCACAGCTTCGACAAAACCCACGTCCGCCGAAGATTGCGATCTCGCCCTCGGTTTCAAATGAGTGGGCGGGCCACACCGCAAAGGTGACGAAGGCCGAGCCGCTTTCCTTCCGGCAATCGGCGCAATGGCATAGTCCTACCCTGAGCGGCGGCCCTTTGACAGTATACTTGATGTTTCCGCAGAGGCAGCCGCCAGAGCGAATAATCATGATTGCCTCCTGTTGCGGCTACAACGTTCCCTTCTGTATTGCGTTCCGGCAGGCTCCTTGCGGTTGAACCTGTGGCGACCTGGCACGTTGTCATTTCTCCAATTGACGACGGAGGACTATCCGATGGACATCATTCGCATTCTTCTGGCCATTCTGCTGCCGCCACTCGGGGTGTTTCTCCAGGTTGGCTTGGGGCTGCATTTCTGGCTCAACATCCTGTTGACCCTGTTCGGATGGCTGCCCGGGATCGTTCACGCCTTGTGGGTCATTCTAAGGAAGTAGGGCGATGGAATCGAGCCTTGAGGGTGAGGGTGGATGCTGCTTCAGGCTGATTCTTGCGCACACATTGTGAGGCTCCGGACGCTTCAAGTAGTTGAGGCAGCGCCAATACCGCGGCGCCTGGGACTTCTTGGTTCAGAACCAATGCGCCTGTTGTGACTCCCCGTGGACGCTACACGTCTGATGCCATCTGCCTCCGGCTTGACGAAGCGTTGTTGCCGGTTACCTATTCGTCGTCGGGACAAGTCGGTCGCCGGGCGTGGAGAGGCTTCATCAGCATGGTAGTCGGGCACGGGCGGCAAAAAGAGAGATGTCCAACTGGCGCCGGTGCAGATCGCCTTTTGAAGGGCGTCGCGCGAGGCGCGGCCGGTGCGCTCATTTTCGGTCTGCCTATGCTCATGACCATGGAGCTTTGGTTCCTTGGGTTCTACATGGAACGATATAGGCTGCTTATCCTGCTTCTTGCCAACTTGCCGCTGCTTGTCGTCCTGGCACACCGGATTGGCTTTGAGGAAACGTTCACGTGGAGCCAGGCGCTTCGCGATGCAGTCATAGCTTATGGTATCGCGATAGCGATGAGCGCAGGGGTGCTCACTCTGCTCGGGATAGTGAAGCTCGGTATGCCCCCTACCGATATTTTGGGAAAGATAGCGATCCAAGCAGTCCCTGCCAGCATCGGCGCGCTGCTAGGTCGGTCTCAGTTAGGAGGAGAAGATCAAAAGTCTTCCGAAGGCGACGACCAGAAGGAGAATGATTTCTCCACCAGCTACGGTCGAGAGCTTTTCATGATGGCCATTGGAGCGCTCTTTCTCAGCCTCAACGTCGCCCCTACCGAAGAGATCATTCTCATTTCATACAAGATGACGCCTTGGCACGCTATCGCGACCGTGGCTCTTTCGATTCTTGTAATGCACGCCTTTGTCTATGCTGTTGCCTTCCGCGGTGCCCATCAACTCACTGTCGGAACACCGCGGTGGCACGCCCTTATCAGGTTCACCTTGCCTGGCTATGTTGTTGCGCTTTTGATGAGCCTCTACGTGCTCTGGACCTTTGGGCGTCTGGACGATACCACTCCCGCGCAAATTTTGATGTCTGCGATCGTACTTGGATTTCCGGGCGCCGTCGGTGCCGCTGCAGCGAGGCTAATTCTTTAGAGTTTGAGATGACCGTTACGTCAAAGTCCAAGAGTATCGAAGCTGCTGAGCCGCACTGGCTGGAGTGGCTTGTGGGTGTGGTTTCGGCTCTGCTTATCATCGCCATGACCGGTTGGATTGCCGGTGAAGCGGTTCTTCATCAGGAGACTGCGCCCGAGTTTCGCGCGGAGATTCTTGCGATGCAGGTTGTGAGAGTCGGGTTCCGGGTCGAGTTTGAGATTTTCAATGAGGGTACTTCCA
>DASYHX010000409.1:0-3870 GCA_035998065.1 Pseudorhizobium sp. | reverse complement strand
CCAGCATGCGGTTGGCGATCCTGAGGGTTTCCACGGCTGCCGTGAAGGGTAGCATCGTGAAGTCCGGTACAAGGAAAAAGACCAGGTTACGCTTCGGCTGCCTGCTCATTACGCTCATGCCGCGACACCTCGATTGCCCGCGAGAGGGCGATGCTTCAAATGCGACACTGCCATGAAAAGCGACAGCCGGAAAGTGGGTGTTAGAGCCCACAAAGGCAATTTTTGCGAGGGGCCGGGACAGCTGATCAACGTCGTGAATCGCGCTTTCGGGAGCTGCTGGCCGCCGTCGACGGCGGCCGCAGACACGTCTGTACGAGGCTCAGTGGATATGCTTTGCCTCGTGATTGCCATCTCCACTCGGCCAACCAATGTCCTTGCGGATCTCTGCCGGCAGAGATTCGAGTATTCGCTCCGTCTGTCGCTGACGCCAGTCGGTCTGGACGCGGCTGGCCAGGCGCATGAACGGGGACGCAATCTTGGCAAGGCTGGAGTGCGTGGAGCCGAAGCGGTTCTGAGAAATAAAAGCCATGGTGCTTCTCCTTTGGTTCAAGAAGGGTCGCACGGGAGCTCATCAACCCAACGAGATGAACGTGATGCCGATGATGATGTTCGGCCATCATCCGGCGCCGATCCTTCTATGGAGCTACCTTGAGCCACGGTTGACGTTCAATCAAACGAAATGATATGGTGCTTAGGTTCAGAATATTTGACAGGTTGCACCATGGTTGCCCCTTACCGCCCACCATTGCCTCTCCTCGACAACGATATTCTCAAGACCTTCGTAGCCATTGCCGAAACCGGGAACTTCTCGACCGCGGCAGAAGCGGTACTGCGAACGCCTTCGGCGGTTTCCATGCAGATCAAGAAGCTGGAAGAGCAGTTGAAGACGACCCTCTTTCTCCGGGATGCCCGTTCGGTGACGTTGACCCAGCATGGGGAAATGCTGCTGTCCTACGCCAGGCGCATGCTGGCGCTGTCGAATGAAGCCGTCTCGCGTTTCGTGATGCCGGAACTGGCAGGTATTGTTCGGTTGGGTGCTCCCGATGATATTGCCGAACGGCTGCTGCCGCGTATTCTCAAGGACTTCGGCGAGAATTTCCCCGGCATCATGGTCGACGTCACCGTCGACATGAGTTCTTCGCTGCGAAAGCGGGTCGAGGAACAGCGCCTGGATCTTGCACTGTTTAACTGCCACCCACGGTCCTTTTCCAACGTTGGCGAGGTCATTCACGCGGAGAAACTCGTGTGGGCGGGTGCCAAATGCGGCAATGCCCATCTGCGCGATCCGCTGCCGATTTCCGTATGGGAGGAGGGGTGTGTCTGGCGACAGGACGCCATCGGCCAACTCGAGAAGCACAAGCGGTCGTATCGCGTCGCCTATGCCAGCGCCCATTCCATGGCCCAGCGGGCAGCGGTGCTGTCCGATTTGGCGATCGCACCATTCCCGCGGTCCTACGTCTCGGACGACATGGTTGTGCTCGGGCCGCAGGAGGGTCTGCCGGAGTTGTTCAGCTTCGACGTACGGCTGCTGACGACGCCGCAGCTTTCGGTTCCGGCCAAGGCGGTGGCGGAAAGCATCCGGGATTTTTATGGCCAGATGAACCGGGCGGCCGCCTGATCATTCGCGGGGACGGCGGCGTCTTCGCCCGCCTGCCTCTCCTGTCTCTGAAAGCACCTTGCGTTCCGGCAGCGTCACGACCGAAGCGAGGTGCGGAAAGCTGTCGACCTTGTTTGGCAGCGCCATCGCATGGACGAAGAGTTCTTGAAATCTTGGTTCAAGAGCTGTCTCTATCTTCTCGATTTTTTTGATGGTTTGTTCGATCTCGCGACGGTAGTCACGGTTCAGCAGCGTCATCAGCGCGCCGGTGCCTGCGGCGTTTCCGACCGCCTTCACTTCCGCCAGATCACAATCGGGAATAAGGCCTAGGACCATCGCGTACTTGGGATCGATAAAGGAGCCGAACGCGCCGGCGAAGCGGATGATGTCGACGGTTTCGATCCCCTGCTTCTCCATCAAGAGCTTGATTCCAGCATAAAGCGCCGCCTTTGCAAGCTGGATCGCCCGCACGTCGTTCTGCGTCACCGTGATCCGCTGTGCCCCGTCATGCAGCAGGTAGGAGAAGGTGCGGCCATTCTCGAGGATACGCGCGCTTCGCGCCGCCATCGCACCATCCACAACGCCGTCTTCCGAAATGATGCCGCAGAGATACATTTCCGCGACCACCTCTATGATGGCCGAGCCGCAGATGCCGGTGATGCCAACCTTTTCTGCTTGTTCGGCAAAACCGTCCTCGTCGGACCACTTGTCGACACCGATGACACGAAACTTCGGCTCCAGCGTCTGCGGGTCGATCCGTACCCGTTCGATCGCGCCGGGTGCCGCGCGCTGGCCCGAAGAAATCTCGGCGCCCTCGAAGGCCGGACCTGTCGGCGAAGACGCGGCCACAACACGATCCTTGTTGCCGAGGATGATCTCGGCGTTTGTCCCAACATCGACCAGAAGCATCATCCGGTCCTGCCGGTGCGGGCCTTCCGAAAGCGTCGCGCCTGCGGCGTCGGCGCCGACATGTCCGGCTATGCAGGGGAGGAGGTAGACGCGGGCGCCGCGATTGATCGCAAGGTCGATCTCGCGTGACCAAGTGTGGACGGCGCCGGAGACCGCGAGCGCAAACGGCGCCTGGCCAAGCTCCGTCGGATCAATCCCGAGAAAGAGATGGTGCATGATCGGGTTGGCGACGAAAACGGCGTCGAGGATGTTGTTCGGGTCGACGTTGGCCTCGGCGCAGACCTTCACCGTCAGCTCGTTGATCGCCTGCCGTACGGCCTTCGTCATCGCCTCGCGGCCGTCTGGGTTCATCATCACATAAGAGACCCGGCTCATCAGGTCTTCGCCGAAGCGGATCTGCGGGTTTGACGTGCCGGAGGATGCGATCACCCGGCCGGAAAGCAGCGAAACGAGATGCATGGCGATCGTCGTCGATCCGATATCGCAGGCGATACCATAGGCCTCGTTGTGGAGGCCGGGCCAGAGCGCGATCAGGTTGGGGCGGGCACCTTCCAGATCGCGGTGGATTGCAGCGGTAACACCCCAGTTGCCCTTGCGCAGGGTGTGCTGGACGTCCGGCAGCAGATGCTGGGCGACCAGAATGTCGGTCCAGCCCCAGTCCTTCTCCAGCATCAGGTTCAGCCGGTCGAGATCGCCGAGCGGCTTGTGCATGTCGGGTTCGTCCACCTCGACATAACAGAGCTGGATCGCGGGATTGCGGTCGAACAAGCGGTCGGTCGCGGCCTTTCGGATCACCTGCGCGTTGACGACCGTGTCCTGTGGCACATCGATTACGAGATCGCCAAGGATCTGTGCAGAGCAGGAGAGGCGACGCCCTTCCGGGATGGTCCGAACCTCGGCGTAACGCTGCTCCTTGGAACCAACCGGAGAAATGTTTTCGACTGATGACGTGATCTTGTGCTTGGCGAAGTTTCCCTGCTGCACCTGAATCTGGCAGCGCCCGCATGTCGCACGACCGCCGCAAACGCTCTCGACATAGACGCCGAGCGAGCGTGCCGCCTCCAGCACGGTGGTGCCGACGGCAAAGCGTCCCCGTTTGCCGGACGGCATGAAGAGGACGAGTGCGTCCCTTTCGGACATGTCAGTCATGATGCCTCAATTCACTCCGTCGCCGCACCTGCGCCTACCCGTGCAGCACGGCCGCCGCGGCGTACACCGCCCGCTGCCGCCGCAGCCGGGGCGGGAGCTCCAGCCGCGCCGCTCTCGGCGGGCTTGTAATCGCGGTAGGTCTTGATCCAGTTGTAGCAGTTCTCGTCGGTACCGTTCAGCACATTGGCGGCGCGCACAGCCTCCATTTCCTGCGG
>DASYHX010000412.1:0-3557 GCA_035998065.1 Pseudorhizobium sp. | reverse complement strand
TGGGCAGTCCATCTCGCAAGATGCGGGAAAATGTCCGATAAGTTCTCTTGTCGAACATTGAGCCACTTTCATCGGGAAAGCGCGTCCATCCGCTCGTTGAGCGCAACTGCCCCGCTTGCTCGCATGAAGAACCAGGCGAAGGTTGCCGTCCCTGGCTCTTGATATCGCCGTCGCTACAATGATGTCTTCGCTGTCATTACAAGAAAAGAAATATCACATGGCGGCCGTCACCTGTCGCAACCTTTCTGAAGAGGCACATCGTGCTCTCAAGGTTCGGGCGGCCAGCCATGGCCGCAGCATCAGAAGCGGAGGTTCGTCGGAGCTGTGGTTTGCCCACCCGGCGCCTGCTGATCGGTTCGAAAGCGTCTTTGTTCGTGGGAGCGACGCATTTCAAGATCCGCCCTGAAGACGGTGCAGGCCGGAGTCCGTTTGCCGCCATATGCATGCGGCACAGAGTTTTTTCGGAGCTGGGCACCCGTAAAAACCCTCGCGCCTTTGCTGCAGCCATGATTCATTGATGACGCCTGATCATGGAGCGTCATCATGGATCCGCATTCGCCTTCAGCCTGAACGATCACCTTGAGGCGCTCAGCCAGCACGGCGATCCGCTTGAGGTTTTGGAGCGGACGGTAGATTTCGAGTATTTCCGGTCATGGCTGGTCGAAGGCCTCGGCTATGGCGACGGCAGCAAGGGCGGACGCCCGCCCTTCGATCCCGTGGCCATGTTCAAGATCCTGATCCTGCAGGCCCAGCACAACCTCTCCGATGCCCGCACGGAGTTCATGATCAGGGATCGTTTGAGTTGGATGCGGTTCCTGGGGTTCTCGCTCGTCGATCGTACCCCTGATGAGAACACCATCCGCCATTTCCGCAATCGCATGACCGAGACGGGCACCCTCAAGCGGGTGATGAAGGCCTTCGACTGGCAACTGCACAAGAAGGGCTACATCCCCATGTCGGGGCAGATCGTCGATGCCTCCCTGGTGCCGGCGCCCAAGCAGATCCTATGGGGTGGATGGCGGCCTGCGGCCTTTGCAGAATGAGGTTGTCCTTCCCACTCAATCTGTGAGGCGACCATGCATATGACAGCACGAACCACCCAGCCGACCGCCATCCGAACTGATCTTGGCGCAAATTTCGTGTCGATGGAACTTAGCCGTTCTAAGTGGTTGATAACATCGCTATCGCCAGGGAACGGGGAGAAGATGTCGAAGCATTCCCTGCCAGCTGGAGACATGGCTGGGCTATTTGCTCTATTTCTGAAACTGCGCGAACGAAGCCGGTCCAAAACCGGGCATGACTACCCGATCATCACGATCCAGGAGGCCGGGCTCGACGGCTTCTGGATACACCGAGTGCTCGAGAACGACGGAATTGAAAGCCATGTCGTTGATCCCGCCTCGATTGCGGTATCGCGCCGGCGTCGACGAGCGAAGACGGACCGCATTGACGGTGAGGCGCTTCTTCGAACCTTGATGGCCTACAAGCGCGGCGAACCACGGGTGTGTGCCATGGTTCGGGTGCCGTCGATCGAGGAAGAAGATCATCGCCGGCTTTGCCGCGAACGTAAGACGCTAACCAATGAGCGTGTCGCTCATGTCAACCGCATCAAGGGACTTCTGTTCTCGCAGGGCATCACGGATTATGCGCCGTTGAGCAAGGATCGGCGGCAACGGCTTGAAGAACTCCGGACCGGCGATGGACGTGTTTTGCCTCCGCATATGAAAACGCAGATTTGCCGGGAGTTGGACCGACTTGAGCTTCTTCTTGAGCAGATCAAGTCAGTCGAAGGTGAGCGGGACGCGCTCATCGCGGCCCAAGCCACAGCGGTGAAGTCGCCCCCTACCAAGATGCTGCTCGAGATCAAGGGCATCGGCGCCGAGTTCGCTGCTGTGCTATCGTCTGAATGCTTGTTCCGACAATTTGATAACCGCCGCCAGGTCGCCGCGTATGCGGGATTAGCTCCGACCCCATGGCAGAGCGGCGCCATTGATCGAGAACAAGGCGTGTCGAAAGCGGGCAATCCAAGACTGCGGACGACGCTGATCCAGATGTCCTGGCTTTGGCTTCAGCATCAGCCGAACTCTACACTGACCCAGTGGTTCAAGGATCGTGTTCGGCGGAATGGTGGTCGTATGAAGAAATCGACCATCGTGGCACTCGCGCGTAAGCTTCTGGTCGCGCTTTGGAAATACGTAACCTCAGGCGTTGTCATCGAAGGGGCGGTCATGAAACGGGCGGGATAGAAGCCGCTCGCAAGCATTTGGAGTTTCCATCAGGACCAGATCAGTCCTGACGGACCCAGGTCGGCGAACCGATATTGCGCTGGGCGAAATGCCGCTTAAGCAGAATGGTCACGTCGTCCTGAGCCTTGCCCGCCGCACGCGGGATGTTGGTGCGGCCGCATCAGCGGCGACCGTATGTGAGTTGGATCAGGCTCGGCAAACGAGCCGTGTCATGCAACTAGGCTCGGAACCTTGGATCCCAAGCTGTCCAAGATTGGAGCAAGCATATGCCGGATAAATGATGTAATCTTGACAGGTCCTTTTCCCATGTGAGCGCAATACCGAGGGCGAGCAGCAGGCCATCAAAGCCGGCAAGAACGCGCAGGAGATCTGGCCGGACGAGCCGGCCAAGGCGGCGCAGAAGGATACCGATGCCCGTTGGACGCTCAGGATCGGCGGCAAGGTGCGGTACCGGCCAGACGGCACGCCACTGCCCATGATCGCCACCCCGGTGTTCGGCTACAAAAGCCACATCAGCATCGACCGGCGCTACGGCTTCATCCGAGCTGCAGCGGTCACTTCGGCATCCCATCCCGATGGCCGGATGCTGCGCCAGGTCATCGACCGGGAGAACACCGGTAGCGAGGTCTGGGCCGACAGCGCCTGCCGCTCACAGAGCAACGAGGCTTGGCTCGCCGATCGCATGCTGACCAGCCGGATCCACCGGCGCAAGCCCAAGGGCAAGTCGATGCCAATTGCGACAGCACGGGCTAATGCGGCCAAGTCTGCAATCCGTGCCAAGGTCGAGCATGTGTTCGCGCACCAGAAGAACCGGTTTGGTCTGTTCATCCGCACCATTGGCATCGCCCGGGCTGAGGCTAAACTCACCCTGGCTAACCTCGCTTACAACTTCGATCGCCTGGTCTTTCATGAAAAGAGCGCGGTCACAGCATGAGTCTGCCCGGATTGCAGGGAAATGCCCATGCTGGGCTCCGCAGGTAGTCAAACCCTGCGCCGGAGGCGCTGACCTCAGACGACCCTCATGACATTACCGGGCCCGCAGAACCGGTTTTTGCGGGTGCCCAGCTTAGGGCGGCGATTGGTGGAGCTAGAGGCGATTTCCAAATACTTCAAAATCACCCCGTAAAAGGTCCAACAGTGAACCCCGGTGCACGAGGGTAATATTGTTCCTATCTGCGGCTCACCATTCGGTGCGGACAAGGCAATCGCCCTCACCCGCCAGCCCATAGGTATCCCGCAGGATGCTTTCCGCTTCTGCTGCGGAGGCTTCTGGGAGGGTGTGAGTGCCACCCTTGGGGAAGTGCAGCGTGT
>DASYHX010000383.1:0-5643 GCA_035998065.1 Pseudorhizobium sp. | reverse complement strand
CAAGCTCTGCGAGGTGGTCCGTGATCCGCGCACCCATCGCTATTCCTCGTCGAAAGGCATCCCTGGCCTGCGCAGGGCACAGGCGGCCTACTACGCGCGGCGGTTCGGCGTGAAGCTCAATCCGGAAACGCAGGTCGTTGCAACCCTTGGCTCCAAGGAAGGCTTCGCCAACATGGCGCAAGCCATCACCGCGCCGGGCGACGTGATTCTGTGCCCCAATCCGACCTATCCGATCCACGCCTTCGGCTTTCTGATGGCCGGTGGCGTCATCCGGTCGATGAACGTCGAGCCGGACGAGAGCTTCTTCGGGCCTCTTGAGCGGGCGGTTCGCCACTCAATTCCCAAGCCGCTGGCGCTGATCATTAATTACCCGTCCAACCCGACGGCCCATGTGGCATCGCTGGATTTTTACAAGGACGTGGTCGAATTTGCCCGAAAGAACGAGATCATCGTGCTTTCGGACCTGGCCTATTCGGAGATCTACTTCGACGAGAACAATCCGCCGCCATCGGTTCTGCAGGTGCCGGGCGCGATGGACGTTGCTGTGGAATTCACCTCCATGTCGAAGACCTTCTCCATGCCCGGTTGGCGCATGGGGTTTGCCGTCGGCAACGAGCGGCTGATCGCGGCGCTGACGCGCGTGAAGTCCTATCTCGACTATGGCGCGTTCACGCCGATCCAGGTGGCTGCGACGCACGCGTTGAACGGCGATGGTTCGGACATTGCCGAAGTGCGCAATGTCTACCGGCGCCGGCGCGATGTGATGGTCGAAAGCTTCGGCAAGGCCGGCTTCGAGGTTCCGCCACCGGCGGCGACGATGTTCGCCTGGGCGAAAATCCCCGAGAAGTTCCGCCACCTCGGATCGCTGGAGTTTTCCAAGCTTCTCGTCGAAAAGGCGGACGTGGCCGTCGCCCCTGGCGTCGGCTTCGGTGAGATGGGCGACGACTACGTGCGTCTGGCGCTCGTTGAAAACGAGCACCGCATCCGCCAGGCCGCCCGCAACATCAAGAAGTTTCTTTCCACGGCGGACGAGACCATGCACAACGTGATTTCACTCAACACCCGCCGTTAATCCACGCGGCCGGAACCGCGGCCGCCACTCCCTTCAGTCCAGGAAGAATATCATGGCAGATGCCCTGAAAATCGGCATTGCGGGTCTTGGTACCGTCGGTGCCTCGCTGGTCCGGATCATCACCGAGCGGGCAGAGGAGCTTGCGGTCACCTGCGGCCGAGCCATCCAGATCAATGCCGTCAGCGCCAGGGATCGCACCCGCGATCGCGGGGTCGATGTATCCGGTATCGCCTGGTTCGACTCGCCGGAGAAAATGGCCGCTGAGGCTGATATCGAGGTCTTGGTCGAACTGATCGGCGGAGCGGAGGGGCCCGCCGACCAGGCGGTCCGGGCAGCGCTCGCACGTGGCCTTCACGTCGTGACGGCGAACAAGGCGCTGCTGGCGCAGCATGGTGTCGAGTTGGCGTCTCTTGCGGAGGAGAAGGGCGCCCTGCTCAACTTCGAAGCTGCCGTCGCCGGCGGCATTCCCGTGATCAAGGCTCTGCGAGAATCGCTGACCGGCAACAAGGTCTCCCGCGTCTACGGGATCATGAACGGGACCTGCAACTACATTCTGACCCGGATGGAAAAGGAAGGCTTGACCTTTCAAGCATGCCTGACGGAGGCGCAACGACTGGGGTACGCGGAGGCGGATCCGACCTTCGATATCGAGGGGAACGACACGGCGCACAAGCTCGCCATCCTGACCACGCTCGCCTTCGGCACGAAGATCGCGGCAGATGAGATCTATCTTGAAGGCATCAGCAACATTTCGATCCAGGACATCGAGGCTGCGGCCGAGCTCGGATACCGGATCAAGCTTCTCGGCGTCGCGCAAAGGACTGAAACCGGTGTAGAACAGCGGGTTCATCCGACCATGGTTCCCAGGGATACGGTGATTGCGCAGGTTGACGGCGTGACCAACGCCGTCGCGATCGAATCCGACATCCTGGGTGAACTGCTGATGGTTGGACCAGGTGCTGGTGGCGATGCCACCGCCTCGTCAGTCCTTGGGGATATCGCCGACATTGCAAAGAGCCGCCCGGGCGAGCAGCGGGTGCCCGTACTCGGCACTCCGGCGAAGGCATTAGCGCCTTACGCAAGAGCCCGGATGAGAAGCCACGAAGGCGGCTACTTTATCCGGTTGACGGTCGCCGATCGAACCGGCGTTTTCGCCAGCGTTGCAAGCCGTATGGCCGAAAACAACATCTCGCTTGAATCGATCGTCCAGCGCAGCACGTCTCGTGCAGGCGCGGCCGAATCGAAAACCATCATCCTCGTCACGCATGCCACCACGGAGGAGTCGGTGCGTAGCGCCGTTACTGCCATCAAGGCCGAGGCGTATCTGGCCGGCGAGCCGCAGGTGATACGGATCGAACGTCCAAAAGCGTTTTAGGTCGAAGCGCGCAGCGGTGGCGACAGAGGTCGGCAATCTGAGACGTGCGATCATGCTCGTCCGAAAGTGATTCCGTTGCAGGGGGCAATGAGGTACTAAGGCTGCATGACAGTCCGGCAGCTCCCCAGTATTCCGTCGGCCGACACACAGGTCGACCCGGTTCCCCGCGCGTTCCTGAACGTGGAACGCTCCGCCTGCGGACAACGCTGGGTCTCGCGTCTCGATCAAGCGGCGCAGAACCGTGCGCTTGCCATCTCGCAGGTCCATGGCATTCCTGATCTCGTCGCACGCGTGCTTGCGGGGCGAGGCGTGGAACTCGACAAGGCACTTGCTTTCCTTGACCCTACAGTCCGCTCCCTGATGCCGGAGCCGTTCACGCTGACCGACTGCGAGAAGGCGGCAGAAAGGCTGGCGGATGCAGTCAGGCGTCGTGAAAGGGTCGCGATCTTCGGCGACTACGACGTAGACGGTGCATCATCCTCAGCGCTTCTCTATCGGTTCCTTGTCCACTTCGGGGTCACAGCGGAGATCTATATCCCGGACCGAATCTTTGAGGGATATGGCCCCAACCCTGCCGCCATTCGTCAGTTGATCTCCAATGGGGCCAGCCTCATCGTCACCGTCGACTGCGGCTCCACCAGTCATGATGCGCTAGCGGCGGCGCAGGACATGAACTGTGACGTGGTCGTTATTGATCATCACCAACTGTCTCACGCGCTTCCCCCCTGCCATGCACTTGTCAACCCGAACCGGGAGGATGATCTGTCGGGGCAGGGGCATCTCTGTGCTGCCGGCGTAGTCTTCATGGTGCTCGTGGCGACCGCCCGGATGCTGCGGGAGCGGGGAGATCCGCGCGCGGGCTCGCTCGACCTCCTGCGCTGGCTGGACCTGGTGGCTCTTGCCACCGTTTGCGACGTGGTGCCGCTCAAGGGTCTCAATCGCGCATTCGTTGTGAAGGGGCTGATCGCCGCCCGCCACATGAACAATGCGGGGCTAGGTGCCCTGTTCAAGAAGGCGGGTCTCGGCGGTCCCGTGACGCCCTATCATCTCGGCTTTCTCGTCGGCCCGCGCATCAACGCCGGCGGTCGGATCAGCGACGCAGCCCTCGGCAGCCGGTTGCTGACGCTCGACGATGCTGCCGCGGCTGAGGAGATCGCCGGTCGGCTCGATGACCTCAACCGCGAGCGCCAGGCGATGGAGCAGGCGATGCTGGCGGAGGCCGAAGCCGAGGTTATGGCCGAATATGGCGACGGCGAAGCGGCCAGCGTGCTCGTGACGGCCCGCGACAACTGGCATCCGGGGATTGTCGGATTGCTTGCAGCGCGTCTGAAGGAAAAGTTCAAGCGCCCTGCTTTCGCCATCGCTTTCGATCCGTCGGGCAAGGGCACCGGCTCCGGTCGATCGATCAATGGCTTCGACATGGGCAAGATGGTGCGCGCTGCCGTCGACCAGGGCCTCCTGGTGAAAGGTGGTGGCCATGCCATGGCAGCCGGCCTGACAGTGGAGAAGGCGAAACTCGGCCGCTTGCGCGCATTCTTCGAAGAGGCTGCTGCGGAGGTTGTTCCCAGGCTCGTGGCCAGTCACGTGCTGAAGATCGACGGGGCGCTCTCCGCCTCCGGCGCAACGCTCGCCCTTCTCGATCAGTTGGAGCAGGCAGGTCCTTACGGTTCCGGCCATCCTCAGCCGATCTTTGCCATGCCGGCCCATCGCGTCAAGGACGCACGCCTGATCGGCACGTCCCACGTGAAAGCGGTGCTGCAGGCCGCAGATGGTACCTGCGTCGACGCGATTGCCTTTCGAGCAGCCGAAACACCGCTTGGCAACCTGCTCCTGAACGGGCGCGGCAGCCAGCTGCATGTGGCAGGGTGTCTGAGCGGAGATCAATGGCAGGGAAACCGGCGCATACAGCTGCGCATCCTGGATGCCGCGCCGGCCGCTTAATCGTTAAATTTATGCTAAGGAGTGGCACGCCCTAGGGGAGTCGAACCCCTCTTTCCAGAATGAAAATCTGGCGTCCTAACCGATAGACGAAGGGCGCGTGCGCGGTGTGGCGCCCTTATAGTCAGGGCTCAGATTCCCCGCAAGCGGGAATTTGCAGTTTTCGTCACAAAAAGACAAAAAACCAAGGTGGAAAAGAAGCAGCCGGCACGTTAGCGACGATCCCGAGAGGTGGGAGATTTCAACGACTTGGAGAAAGGAGATGGCACGCCCTAGGGGAGTCGAACCCCTCTTTCCAGAATGAAAATCTGGCGTCCTAACCGATAGACGAAGGGCGCGTGCGGTGAGCGCTCTTATAGTGGGGTGATTTGGAACCCGCAAGCGCGAAATCACCGTTCTCTTCAAAAAATATGATGGTTGAATTGCTGCCGGAAAAGCTGAGCTAAATCGCCTAAATTCAGCAGTTTAGCGGCGTTCCCTCGATCGTCCCGCAGGAGGGCGTGGCGGGCATTGCCGCTGGCGCCGGTGCGCTGAAGACGCTGCCGGCCGTCGCGTTGACGCGTCCGGGAGCCGCTGTCGCGGGGAGCGTTGCCGTTGTAGGGGGAGGTACATTGGTCACCACGCTGCCGGAGAAGATGCTGACGCTGCCTGCGCGAATGCCGGTCGGCTGCGCCACCAGGTCCGCAAAGCCTGGCTGTGGCTGTGCCAAGGATGCGTCTGCCGGGGAGTCGGATTCGGCAACGGAGGCAGCAGACACCAGCGCGGGATCCACGTAGCCGGTTGAGGGGGTGGTGCCTCCTTTAGCGCGCGCGCCGGCTGCCGAGGAGGCAGACTCGGCCTCGCTGGACGTGCCTTCTCCCTCCTGCTTGGCGCTGGTCGCGCATCCGGCCAGCGCCAGCGTGATCAGGCCGTGGACCAGCAGCTTGCGAGGGTGTCTTCTCTGCCGTGTCTTGCGCATTGTCGCTTCCCATCCGGCTGCATCGCGAATCGTCGGAGGACGGTGCTCCGGTCGCCGTGCAAGAGCAAGCGACCGGAGAGCGGATGCTACCAGCTGCCGGTGTTTTCCATAGAGGACCAGGGTTCGGTCGGCGCAAGGGCAGGGCCCTTCTGGAGGATCTCGATGGAGATTCCGTCGGGCGACCGGATGAAGGCCATGTTGCCGTCGCGCGGCGGGCGGTTGATGGTGACGCCATTGTCCATCAGCTTGCGGCAGTAGGCGTAGATGTCGTCCACCTCGTAGGCGAGATGGCCAAAGTTG
>DASYHX010000204.1:0-2037 GCA_035998065.1 Pseudorhizobium sp. | reverse complement strand
CCCTTGGGGTAAAGAGACGGCCACACGCCGACCTCAGCCAGAGAAGATCATGAACATTCCAAACAGTATCGCGATCACGCCGGAACTCGTTGCCGCTCACGGCCTGAAGCCGGACGAGTATCAACGGATCCTGGGCCTGATCGGGCGGGAGCCGACCTTCACGGAACTGGGCATCTTCTCCGCAATGTGGAACGAGCATTGCTCCTATAAGTCGTCGAAGCGTTGGCTGCGGACGCTGCCGACCCAGGGTCCGCGGGTTATCCAAGGACCAGGCGAGAACGCAGGCGTTGTCGATATCGATGATGGCGACGTTGTCGTCTTCAAGATGGAGAGTCACAACCACCCGTCCTACATCGAACCATATCAGGGTGCAGCGACCGGCGTGGGCGGGATCCTGCGCGATGTCTTCACCATGGGCGCAAGGCCGATTGCAGCCATGAACGCCCTGCGGTTCGGCGCACCCGATCATCCGAAAACGAAGCACCTCGTGTCAGGGGTGGTGGCCGGCGTTGGCGGTTACGGAAATTCATTTGGCGTGCCAACCGTCGGCGGCGAGGTAGAGTTCGACGAGCGTTACAATGGCAACATCCTTGTCAACGCCTTCGCGGCGGGCCTGGCAAAGGCGGACGGAATCTTCCTGTCACAAGCGAAGGGCGTCGGCCTCCCTGTCGTCTATCTTGGCGCCAAGACAGGACGTGACGGCGTCGGTGGCGCGACTATGGCTTCGGCCGAGTTCGACGAATCGATCGAGGAGAAGCGTCCCACGGTTCAGGTCGGCGACCCCTTCACCGAAAAATGCTTGCTTGAAGCCTGCCTGGAACTCATGAAGACCGGCGCGGTAGTCGCGATCCAGGACATGGGCGCCGCCGGCCTCACCTGCTCAGCCGTGGAGATGGGTGCCAAGGGCGATCTTGGCATTGAGCTCAATCTCGACCAGGTGCCGGTCCGCGAAGAACGCATGACGGCCTATGAGATGATGCTCTCGGAAAGCCAAGAGCGCATGCTCATGGTGCTGCGGCCGGAGAAGGAAGACGAAGCGAAGGCCATATTTGTGAAGTGGGGCCTCGACTTCGCAATTGTCGGCAAGACCACCGACGACCTCAGGTTCCGAGTTTTGCATCAGGGCGAGGAGGTTGCAAACCTGCCGATCAAAGAACTCGGCGACGAAGCTCCCGAGTACGACCGTCCATGGATGGAAAGCAAGAAGCACCCTGCCCTTCTCGCAAGCGAAGTGGCAGAACCCGACGATTACAACGTTGCTTTGCTGCGACTCGTCGGATCCCCAAACCAGGCGAGCCGTCGGTGGGTGTGGGAGCAGTATGACACTATCATTCAGGGCAACTCGTTACAGCGGCCGGGCGGGGACGCGGGTGTCGTTCGCGTGGACGGTCATCCGACCAAAGCCCTCGCCTTCTCCTCCGACGTCACGCCGAGATACGTTGAAGCCGATCCATTCGAAGGCGGAAAGCAGGCGGTTGCGGAATGCTGGCGCAACATCACTGCAACGGGTGCAGAGCCTTTGGCAGCAACCGACAACCTCAATTTCGGCAATCCGGAAAAGCCCGAGATCATGGGGCAGTTCGTGGGGGCGATCCAGGGCATCGGTGAGGCCTGCAAGGTGCTCGACTTCCCGATCGTGTCTGGAAACGTTTCTCTCTATAACGAGACCAACGGCGTCGCAATTCTACCGACCCCAACGATCGCCGGCGTCGGGCTTATACCGGACTGGTCGAAGATGGCTCGCATCGGCGACATGAACGACGGCGATGAGTTGATCCTTATCGGCATCGATGGCAGCCACCTCGGCTCTTCGATCTATCTGCGTGAGGTGCTCGGCTCGACGGCAGGAGCGCCGCCACCCGTCGACCTGCAGGCAGAGCGCCGCCATGGCGATTTCATTCGCGGGCTTATCCGGGGTGGCCAGGTTAGTGCCTGCCACGACATCTCCTCGGGAGGCCTGGTCCTAGCACTTGCAGAGATGACAATGGCCGCAGGAAAGGGTGCGTCGATCACGCTGTCGGAACAGCGCGGACCGAC
>DASYHX010000195.1:0-7374 GCA_035998065.1 Pseudorhizobium sp. | reverse complement strand
CGGGATGCAGACAACCTTCCACTACGCCGTCTCTCATGACTCTCCCGAGAACAAGGAATTCGTGGCGGCAGCGCAGAAGGCGATCGGCAATCCCGCAGAGCTTTCCTTCCCGGCCGTCGGCGCATTCGATGGTATGCATGTAATCGCCAAGATGATTGAAGCTACTGGCGGCGAGCAGGATGCGGAGAAGGCGGTCGAGGCGGTGAAGGGTCTCTCCTGGGCGAGCCCGCGGGGACCGGTGACCATCGATCCGGAAAGCCGTCATATCACGCAGAACATCTATCTGCGCGAAGTGACGAAGGCGGAGGATGGCTCCTACTTCAACAAGGAAATGCAGACCTTTGAGAAGCAGGGCGATCCGGGTCTTTCAGCTGCCAACTGACATTGGGTAGACAGTGGATCAGGCGCGGAACCTTGAGCGGTTTCGCGCCTGATCGCAAGAAAGGGAGAGAGTGGCGCCGATGCAGACCGTGTTCAGCATAGCCGTCGATGCGCTGGCTTACGGAATGGTGCTGTTCGTGATTTCGATCGGCCTTTCCGTTACCATGGGATTGATGCGCGTGGTCAACCTGGCTCATGGCGCATTCGCCATGATCGGCGGCTATATCGCCTCCTATGCTGCTCGCGACCTTGGTCTAGGATATGCGGCTGCGGTCATGCTTGCAGTGGCCGGCACGGTGCTTATTGCGATCCCGGTCGAGCGCCTACTCTACAGGCGCATCTATGGTGCCCCGGAGCTCACCCAGGTGCTGATGACGATCGGCATCACCTTCTGCATCATCGGCATCGCCAACTTCGTCTTCGGACCGACGCTGAAGACGATCCCGCTGCCGGACGTTTTGCGTGGTTCCGTCGACCTCGGCTTCCGATCGATTGCGACACATCGGATCTTTGCCATCATTTGCGGCTTGCTGGTGGCGGCAGCCCTTTGGTTCCTGATCGAGAAGACGGCGTTCGGCATCAAACTGCGCGCCGCAGTCGATAATGCGGCCATGGCCGCGGCACTAGGCGTGCGAACGGAGATCGTCTACGCCGTCAGCTTTGCCGTCGCGATCGGTCTTGCCGCACTCGGTGGCGTTGTCGGGGCCGAACTTCTTCCGGTCGAGCCCTATTACGCGCTTCGCTATATGGTCACCTTCCTTGTTGTCGTCTCGGTGGGCGGAGCGGGCTCTATCCCTGGCGCACTGCTCGCCTGTCTTCTGCTCGGCGCGATCGACACCACCGGCCGTTACCTCGCACCGGAGTACGGTGAGTTCTTCTTCTACCTCGCGGTGATCGTCATCGTGATCCTCTTCCCGCGTGGTCTGGCAGGGCGGTTCAAGTAATGGCGGTCGGCATCAACGAAACAGTCGCTGTGGGCGCACCGTCGCGCCGAAGCATCGTCGGCAGCCTGGCCGGCATCGCCGCCATCATCGTGATCGGGATCATCGGCTACTACCTGTTCCCAAACAACCTGGCGCTCCTGACGCGCATCATTGCGATCGCGCTGCTGGTGCTTTCGATCGACCTCGTGACGGGCTACTGCGGCGTTGCAACGCTTGGTCACGCGGCGCTATTCGGGGCTGGTGCTTACGCGGCAGGAATCGTGTCGGCCCATTATGGGATTTCCGACCCGCTGCTGATGACACTGGTCGGCGCAGTGGCGGGCGCCCTGGCCGGATTGGTCTCTGGTCTGATCATCCTGCGCGCGCACGGATTGCCGCAGTTGGTGCTGTCGATTGCCGTCATCCACCTGTTCCACGAGGCGGCCAACAAGGCCTCGTCTTGGACGGGCGGCAGCGATGGCCTCTCCGGCATCATGCCGACTGCCTTGCTCGGTCTGTTCGAATTCGATCTCTGGGGCCGCACGGCGTATGTCTACGGGCTGGCTCTTCTGCTGGTTGTCTTCATTTTCCTGCAGCTTCTCGTGCGCTCGCCGTTCGGCATGTTGGCCCGCGGTGTGCGTGAGGACCCATTTCGGGTATCGGCTCTTGGAGCATCGGTTCAGTCCGTGCTGCTGCGAATGTATGTGATCTCCGGCGTAGTCGCCGGCATCGGCGGTGCCTTGAGTGCCATCTCTACACAGGTGGTTGGACTCGACAGCCTGTCGTTTACGTTATCGGCCGAGTCGCTTGTGATGTTGGTTCTGGGCGGAACCGGCAGTCTCTATGGCGCGCTCATCGGTACCGTGACCTTTATGTGGTTTGAAGACGTCGTATCCGCAGCCAATCCCTTCCACTGGCTGACCATGGTAGGTGCTCTCCTGATCGCGGTTGTGCTGTTTGCCCCGAAGGGCCTCTATGGGACCGCAGCATCGCTGGCGGAGCGGGTGAGGGGAGTTCGCCGATGAGCCCGCTGTTCGAGGTCAGTAATCTCAACAAGAACTTTGGCGGCCTGGCCGTCACCAACAACGTGTCGCTTTCGCTGCAGCCGGGTGACCGCCTTGCGCTCATCGGGCCCAATGGCGCGGGCAAGACGACTTTCGTCAACTTGGTCACTGGCAATCTTGCACCCACATCCGGTAGCGTTCGACTAGCTGGGCAAGACGTGACCAAACTGAATGCGATGAGCCGCGTCCGTCTAGGCCTGGTTCGCTCCTTCCAGGTAACACGGCTGTTCTACGAAATGACGCCCGAGGAGCACGTCGCGCTCGCAATTCTCCAGCGCAACGGCAAGTCCGGCCAGGTGTTTGGCAACTATCGTGGCATGTCTGCGGTGATGGATGAGGTCCGCGAGATTCTCGACTTGCTTGGTCTGCTTGAGCTCTCGCAGTTCAAGGTCCGCGAAATCGCCTATGGCCAGCAGAGGTTGCTCGAGATCGCGCTGGCTCTGGCGTTGCGGCCCAAGGTCCTGCTTCTCGACGAACCTGCAGCAGGTGTGCCGCAAAGCGAAACCGCGCGCATTGAGCACGCTCTCGATAGGCTGCCGCCGGATCTCGCGGTGCTGATGATCGAGCATGACATGGATTTGGTCTTCCGCTTCGCAAAACGCGTGATCGTGCTGGCGGCGGGCACGGTGATCTTCGACGGATCGCCGCAGGATGTAACGCAGGATGCCCGGGTTCGGGAAGCGTATCTGGGGAGCTATGCCAATGCCGGCAGCGCGGCTTGAGCTTGAGGATATATCGGCCGGCTATGGGCCGACGCGGGTCATCGAGAGTGTTTCCCTCTCCGTTCCGGCCGGCTCGAGGTTGGCCGTACTCGGACGCAACGGCATGGGCAAGACCAGCCTCTTTGCAACTCTCGCAGGCCAGACGCGCCGCTATGGCGGGAAAATCCTGCTGGGGGATCGCGACATTACCCATGAGCCGAGTGCTGCGCGGGCCGCCCTTGGCCTGGGCTATGTTCCGCAGACCCGGGATGTCTTTCCAAGCCTGACGGTGGAGGAAAATCTATTCGTCGGCCTGAAGAACCGGCCAAAGAACGTCGTCGACGAAGCATACGAGATGTTCCCGCGGCTGAAGGAGCGGCGACGCAACTTGGGCAGCCAGTTATCGGGCGGAGAGCAGCAGATGCTGTCCACGGCGCGCAGTATCCTCGGCCAGCCCAGCGTGCTCCTGCTGGATGAACCCCTGGAGGGGCTGGCACCCGTGATCTGCGAGGAATTGATGGAAGCTTTTTCCCGTCTGGCACAATCAGGCGAGACGACCATCTTGCTGGTCGAGCAAAGGATACAGAGCGCGCTCGACTTCGCAGACGAGGTCGTCGTTATGGAACGGGGACGGATTGCCTGGTCGGGCACGCCGACGGCCCTGGCAAACGACCATGTCACTGTTGATCGCCTGCTTGGCGTCGGCGGTCTCCACTAGGGTGGATTCTCGGCAAAGCGCATTGGGAGAGTAGCAGATGGACAAGACAGTACGGAGCGCGGCAGAAGCCGTTTCCCAGATCACTGACGGGGCAACCGTCATGATCGGAGGCTTTGGCGGATCGGGTGCGCCCATCGAACTGATCCACGCGCTGATCGACAAGGCGCCGAAGAACCTGACTGTGATCAACAACAATGCCGGGAACGGTCGCATCGGCATCGCCGCGATGATCGATGCGGGCATGGTCAAGAAGATGATTTGCTCCTTCCCCCGCTCATCTGATCCCCGTGCGTTCACCGACCGTTATCTTGCGGGCGAGATCGAGCTGGAACTGGTTCCGCAAGGCACGCTCGCCGAACGCATCAGAGCAGGCGGCGCAGGCATCCCTGCCTTCTATACCCCTACGGGCTATGGCACGGAACTTGCCGATGGAAAGGTGATCGCGGAGTTTGATGGCCGTCATTACGTCCAGGAGCGCTGGTTGAAGGCGGACTTCGCGATCGTGAAGGCACATATCGGCGACGCTTACGGCAACCTCACCTACAACAAGGCCGGAAGAAACTTCAATCCGTTGATGTGTATGGCGGCAGCAACAACCATTGCACAGGTTTCCAAGATCGTTCCTGCCGGCGAGATCGATCCCGAGCATGTTGTTACGCCAGGCATTTTCGTCGATGGCGTTGTGGAAGTCTCCAATCCTCAACAGGAAGAAGAACTCATTCGAGCCGGAGTAGCCTACGCATGACTGGCGACGCACGTGACGACATCAAGCTTTCCAATGCCCAGATTGCCTGGCGAGCGGCGCAAGACATCGAGGACGGCGCCTATGTCAATCTCGGCATCGGGTTTCCCGAGATGGTCGCTCGTTTCCAGCCTGACGGACGACAAGCGATTTTCCACACCGAGAACGGCATCCTGAACTTCGGCGAGGCCCCGCCTGCCGGGGAGGAAGACTGGGACCTGATCAATGCGGGGAAAAAGGCCGTTACGCTAAAGCCGGGTGCTTCTTTCTTCCATCACGCGGACAGCTTTGCCATGGTGCGTGGGGGTCATCTGGATGTGGCGATTCTGGGCGCCTATCAGGTGGCGGAGAATGGAGACCTCGCCAACTGGCGCGTCGGCTCCAAGGGAGTGCCAGCAGTCGGCGGGGCGATGGACCTGGTCCATGGCGCAAAGCAGGTCTTCGTCATCACCGAGCACGTGACGAAGGATGGCAAGCCGAAGCTGGTTGAGAGGTGCACTTTTCCGTTGACAGGGGTCGGCTGCATCACCCGTGTTTATACCAGCCATGCCGTGATCGATATCAGGGCTGGCAAGTTCGTTGTACGCGAGAAGCTTGCAGCCATAACGATGGAGGAGTTGCAGGCGATCACAGGGGCAACTGTTCATGTCGAGGGCGCAGTTGCTGATCTCGTGGTGCCGCAAATCTGAGGATAAAAGTAATGAGCGAAGCTTATATCTGCGACTATATCCGCACGCCTATCGGCCGTTTCGGCGGATCCCTCTCTGCGGTGCGACCTGATGATCTTGGTGCGGTGCCGCTGACGGCGCTCATTGAGCGCAATGGGTCGGTTGATTGGGGGGCTGTCGAAGATGTCATCTTTGGCTGTGCCAACCAGGCTGGCGAAGACAACCGCAATGTGGCTCGCATGTCCTCCCTGCTCGCGGGATTGCCAATGGGTGTGACGGGAACCACCATCAATCGCCTCTGCGGATCCGGAATGGATGCAGTGATCACAGCAGCCCGCGCCATCAAGGCGGGTGAGACCGACCTGATGATCGCAGGCGGAGTCGAAAGCATGAGCCGCGCACCCTTCGTGATGCCGAAGGCGGAGACGGCCTTCTCCCGCAAGGCGGAGATCTATGACACCACCATTGGCTGGCGCTTCGTCAACCCACTGATGAAGAAGCAGTATGGCATAGACTCGATGCCGGAGACGGGGGACAATGTCGCGATCGACTTCAAGATCTCCCGCGAAGATCAAGACGCCTTTGCCGTTCGTAGCCAGGAGAAGGCTGCGCGGGCGCAGGAGAACGGCCGGCTTGCCAGGGAGATCACTCCGGTGAGCGTGCCGCAGCGAAAGGGTGATCCCATCAGTGTCGATCAGGACGAACATCCTCGGATCACGTCCTTGGAAGCGCTTGCCAAGCTGAAGCCGGTCAACAAAATGGACGGTGCGACGGTGACCGCCGGCAATGCATCGGGCGTCAACGATGGTGCTGCTGCGCTACTCATTGCATCGGAACAAGCCATCAGCAGACATGGGTTGGAGCCCATTGCACGTGTGGTAGGCGGAGCCACTGCTGGCGTGCCGCCGCGCATCATGGGAATAGGTCCAGCACCGGCTTCAAAGAAGCTGCTTGCCCGCCTTGGCCTGACGCAGGATCAGATGGATGTAATCGAGTTGAACGAAGCTTTCGCATCCCAAGCGATCGCCACGCTTCGGGAACTCGGGATCGCCGATGATGATCCTCGTGTGAACCGCAATGGCGGCGGCATCGCCCTTGGCCACCCGCTTGGCATGTCAGGTGCCCGGATAACAGGGACTGCTGCTCTTGAACTCCAGCAAACCGGCGGGCGCTACGCATTGTCCACGATGTGCATCGGAGTCGGCCAAGGAATTGCGGTCGTCCTGGAACGGGTCTGATCAAGAACACCTGGCGGCGGCGTAGCAAGTATTAGTCTCTTGCATCGTCGCGTTCATAGAATGCGCGAGCATCCTCGAAGATGCGATGACGTTCCTCGTCACGCGTGTAGAACATATGGCCACCACGGTAGACTTTGAGGCTGGTGCGCCCTTCCGCGAGTTGGGGCGGCAGATGGTTCAGCACATATTGGCTCATGCCGTAGGGGGTGAGAATGTCGCTGTAGCCATGTGCCACCATTAGCTGGAAGGACGGGATGACCGATAGAAGGTCGCGAAGGTCATTGGATGCGCTGGCGGTGGCGCGGGTGTCGCCCCCATAGCCTCCGTTCCATTCCCATCGACGGTTCACCTCTTCGTTCAGAAGCGTGTAGGTGATGGGCGTATCGAAACCTAAGGTGTCGCGGGCATAGCTTGAAAAGGCGGAGCCGTAGGCTCGGGTGTAGCCATCAAGCACCGGGTCATCATTGCGTGAGATGGCGCTTTCCGGATACGGATCCGCCGTCGAGGAGCCCGCGTCATAGGGGCTGACGACGCGCCCCGTCCCGCCGGCTTCCTTCGCGTAAACGCCTCCGACGAAACCTCGGGTCATTTCCACTGTTGCAAGGGGCATGCCGGTCATGGCCGCAACACGTTCATAGAACGCGCGGGCCTCGGGCTCAGGCAGAACGGGACCTGCCAGTGTGGTGAGGTAGTCATTCATCGCAAAGTGCTCGATCGGATCTTGAGCTTCAGGCGTGAATCTACCCTGGCGCTCCAGTTCCGCTGCGGCCAGCGAGGGGAACTGCAAGGATGATGCAAGCGGGTCTTGATCGAGCCCGAACAAGAAGCGTCCCTCAAGGAGAGGGGAGATCATGACGATGCCGGCCGGGATGATGTTCTGGCTGCTCTTCATTGCTACGGCGACTTTCGCAGCCCTGTAGCCACCATAGCTTTCGCCGA
>DASYHX010000387.1:0-3513 GCA_035998065.1 Pseudorhizobium sp. | reverse complement strand
CGACCCTCACTAGTGGAAACGTACGCGCCCTCACGCCGCGCTTTCTGGTTCAGCTTGTAGAACGTGCCATCAATGTAGGCGAACCGGGGCCCGGAAAAGGGTGTGCAGTAAAGCTGAACCTCACCGATCGAGGGATATCGTGCCTGGAGCTTCGCTGCGGTGTCCGCGCTGGGTGAAGATGTTCCCAATTCGGTGAACTCTTCACCTCTGCCGGGTGCGTGCATAAAGCCAAAGCTCTGGGCGACAAGAGGCGCTGATCGGGCTTCTGCATCAGCTAGTACGAGGAGTGCAACCAAGCTGGCGGCTGCTGTTCTCGTTGAAGCGCTTTCACTGAATATCATGTAATCTTTCCTGAATTCCCCGAGACACCCAGACTTGACGGAACATCGTACTGTGCCCGCAGTTTTGAAACCATGCCCAGGTACTACTTTCATATTCGCGAGGGCGACCAATTCGAGGAAGATCCTGAAGGCTCCGAGTTCTCGTCTGTTGAGGTCGCACGCGAAGAAGCCATTGCGGCGGCCCGTGAGATGGTTTCGGAAGCGGTCTTACGAGATGAGGTGATCGACGGCCGGACGTTCGAAATCGCAACGGACGACGGCGCGGTCGTCGCGACCGTACCATTAAAGTCGGTAATCAGGCTTTAAGCTCCACTCTGACGATCTGGTCGTCCAGCGAGATCAGGCGGGACCGCTAGAGCCACCCGTCCGTCCACGGTGTATCTCCCGCAACAGGGACAAAAGCGTCTCGTCAGCTAGTCTGGAAAGCATCATGTTGTCGGCAAGGCTGACGAGAGCGACGAGCACCTCTTCCTCCTCCCATCCAGCCTTAACCGCGGCTGACGACAGATTTTGCAAGCCAGATTCCAACGCCGCCTGACAACAAAGATGGCGTTCTTCCAGAGTAGACTGCTGAGGCGGCGGCACGATCTCCATGATCTGGAAATTGTAGTGCGCCGAAGTGCAACCCACAATACGGCCATAAGTCCCCCCTTCATTTCAGCATCGGAGGTTTACCGGCTGCCGGACTAGTGTGTGGTCGGTGGTACATCCACGGCGCGGCAGGTGATCGACCAGTTCGATCCCTGATAATGCCCCTCCACCATTCGATCCATCTCCAGAAAGATGAGGGCTTCCAGCAGCTCTGGGATAGGCGCGTGTTCCGCCATCAGATTAAGCGTCTCCTCGACCGTCATCGTCCGCTCGACTGCTGTGGTTGGTGATGTGAAGCTGACGTGAATGAAGCGTGCGGGCATGGCTGCAAACTAGGTGGAGCGTGGCGATCGACAAGTAGGCCCTCATCCCAGTCCCATTGCCTGCACGTCATAGGCAAGCCCGCAGCGATCGTAATAAGGATTGCCGATCTTCTGGCAGCCTTCCGCCGCGGCGATACTCAGTCGAAGCGAGGGGAGGCACACGTCGCCTACCTTTGTTCTCATGGTATCGGCGTCGTACCTGCGGCGCATGCCGCACTGGTGACATGCGACCAGGATCTTCCTCCCTGTGAAGTCTCGACCTATTTATTTGTCCCACCGTTCAGGAATATGCTGATCGCGAAGCGTTCTCAAATCCTCCGAGACTCCGGCATCCAGCCATAGATCAGTGTCGTACTGGTAGGCGTTCAGGCGCTCCGCGAGGAGCCTGCCGGCGCTGTGCGCATTTACGAAAGTGCCACAGGGCTCGGATGGTGGCGTCTTGGTGATAGAGTGCTCGTCTGCTACACAAGCTCTCATGTTCGTAAGACAAGAGAACCCTCGGGATATCGAAGAAATCCGTGCGCTCGTCACCAACGCGTTCGACGGTGCTCCACATAGCGACGGGACAGAGGGAGCCATTGTTGATGCCCTGAGGGATGGAGGCGCGCTGTCAGTTTCCCTTGTGGCAGAACGAGAGGGTGAGATTGTAGGCTATGTCGCCTTCTCTCCGGTCCAGATCGATGGGAGGGATATTGATTGGTACGGCCTAGGGCCGGTTGCCGTGCGACCTGACCAACAGCGGCAAGGGGTCGGAGTTCGTTTGATAGAATCCGGTCTAGCCCAGATAAAATCCATTGGTGCCGCTGGATGTGTCGTTCTAGGCGATCCTGGCTATTATTCTCGATTTGGGTTTCAAGCCGACCCTCTTCTGAGCTTCCCCGACGTTCCTCCCGAGTATTTCCAGTGTCTGGATTTTGGGACACATACTCGGCAAGGGGTCGTCGTTTATCATCAGGCCTTCTACCGAGCGTAGTACTTGATTGTGGCGCAGTCCATGGCCTTCATGCCCTCGCGATGGAGAGCCGAAGAGATACTCAAGCCGACGCGGGCTGAACCTCTAGAAGTGCCTGAGCCGCGCTTCGAATGGTTGATCCTTGGCTATTGATGAGGGGGATCAGTGTCCAGCCGGAACTCCTGAGAATAAGTGAGCTGAGGCCGGATCTGCCTGTCACGCTCGCTACACCGACTGCGCAACTGTCGGTCGTAGCCATTACCTCCGTTAGGAGCTCGGGTTAGCCCACCAGCGCCCTGAGCTCCACCTCCTGCCTCACACCGTGCTCGTAATGCTGAACAAGCTCCGCGGCGAGGTACTCAGCGTCTAAATCACTCTTGTTGATGCCTCTCCGCTTGCAAGCTGCATCGAGGACGCGTTGAAGGACATCCAAGTCAGAAGGATCAAGAGGTCTTAGATCTGGCGTGTGATGTATCATGCTTTCAGTTTGGTAGAGCCTACATGAACGCTAGATGAACTGAAAGAGCGCGCTCGCTGGGCAAAGGTCCCAACACGCGGGCCATAGGTCTTGCGGGGGAACGCGGATGACAAATGCGCGTTGAGGTGCAGCCACAACCCAAGGAGATGGCCATGAAGAAGATTATCATTGCAGCCGCGTCGCTTGCTCTCGTAGGCACCGCAGCTATAGCACAGGAAGGGACCGCCAGCGGTGCAGCAGGCGGTGCAGTAACGGGCGCCATCGTCGGCGGTCCGGTCGGCGCCGCTGTCGGCGGCATCGCAGGTGCAGTTCTTGGTACGGCCATTGATCCGCCACCGGAGCGTGTTGTCACTTATGTCCGCGAGCAGCCGATGCCGGCAGAGCCTGTCATGGTGCAGACGGAAGTCGTCGTTGGGCAGCCACTACCACAGACAGTTGTGCTGACACCGGTTCCGGAAGCGCCTGCGTACGCCTACACCTATGTCAACGAACGCCGTGTGATCGTTGACCCACAGACCTACACGGTGGTCCAGGTACTGGATTGATTCCACTATATATCGGCATCCGGGCCCGGCGCATTGCGCGTCGGGTCTAGACAGGCTTTCCTGCCCCGAGCTCTATCTCCGTCCCCGCATCCAGCACGATGTACAGATCCCGGATCATGCCGGCGGCGGTCAATAGCGCCTCTTGAACTTCCGATGGATCTTTCGTTCGTGTCCCTCGAATGGCCACCATGACCTGCAGTTCTACGATCTTGTCTGCATCCGCCTGGGCTGATGGTATGCCGATAGTCTCCCGCATGGCCCTGATGGTCGTGACGGAGCGCTC
>DASYHX010000023.1:0-5225 GCA_035998065.1 Pseudorhizobium sp. | reverse complement strand
GATGCAAATTCGCGGTAGCTATGAAGGGGGCGATCGAGGATTTGCGTCATTCGCTCCACGTCACCCGCCTGAGGAACCATGCCGTCACTCACCCAGCGTTCGGCCATCACGCGCATCTCATACGCCATCCACCTGGGCATGCTGTTTGCGAGGTTCTGCTCGAAGCCTGACGGGTTATCGCCGCCGTAGGCCACTGGACGACCCAATGTTTCCGTCCAGATGGCAGCGAGTTTCTCGCCAGTCAACGTATCCGGGCCAACGAGATTGATTGTCTCGCTTGGCAACCTTTCCGCCGCCCGATCGCGCCGAACGAGTTCAATGGCAGCGACTTCGGCGATATCCCTGGCATCGACCATCGCGATGCCCTTGCCGCCAACCGGCATAGGGTAGACGCCGTGAGAGAAGATGACATCCTTGATCATGACATCGTTGTCGATGAAGTAGGCAGGACGCAGGATCGTCGCACTGAAGCCCATGGCATCCAACATTCGCTCTGCACCAAACTTGACCGCGAAGTGCGGAACGTTCACGGCCTTATCGGCATCAAATACCGACAGGAAGACGACCCGCTCGACTCCGGCTTCACGCGCGATGTTCAAGGCAGTGATGGCTTGAGTGAATTCGTCGCCGGCAACTGCGTTCAGCAGGAAAAACGTCCTGATACCTGTGAAAGCACGACGCAGAGCGTCGATGTCGAGCAGATCGCCCTTAACAACCTCAACGGTGGAAGCGAAGCCTGCCTTGGCAGGATCGCGCACGAGAACGCGAATATCGGCATTGCGTGCCACGAGTTGATCAACGAGATGGCGGCCGACGCGACCTGTCGCGCCTGTTACAAGAATGGTCATGGAAGGTCTCCTTGGTTCGGATCGAAAGACTTCGTTATCGAAGACACGCTCAATGTGGATGGTTCACATCCGAACCGATAGGCGCTAGAACAAGACGCACTGTCTCACGGGTGGAACGATCGTGGACCTCCTTGCGCTCACTGATTTTATCACCGTCGCCCGGCACGGAGGGTTCGGCCGGGCCTCCCGTGCGTCAGGTCGCCCAAAGGCAACGCTCTCGCGGCGCGTGGCCGAATTGGAACGAGCCCTCGGGATACGATTGTTTGAGCGCGGCTCGCGGGTGCTCAAGCTGACCGAGGAAGGGCGTGCGCTGCATGAGCGGGCGGGCGCTCTGCTGACAGAGCTTGTGGAAACCACCGCCGCGGTTGCTTCCGGTGGTGACAGGCCCCGTGGTAGGTTGCGGATCAGCGTGCCACTATTGTTCTCGCAGACAGCGATGGGGAAGCTGGCCGCCGGTTTTGCCCTCAGATATCCGGAGGTACGCCTGGAAGTCACGACAGAGGATCGGCCTGTCGACATGGTGGAGGAAGGCTACGACCTTGTAATCAGGGTCAATCCCGATCCGGATGAGAGCCTCGTAGGCCGGGTGTTTCTGCGCGATCGTTTGGTGGTTGTGGCTGCGCCGGGCCTTGCGGCTCCTGCTGGAGCTGTTGTTCCGGGCGTCATACGCGGAACGCTGGGTAAACCGATGTCGTGGACTATGATCATGCCGACGGGCCGTATCAACCTGAAGATCGACCCAGTACTCAATCTGTCTTCGATGACTATGGTACGCGATGCAGTGCGAATGGGCGTCGGTGCGGGCCAACTTCCTCTGTCGCTGGCAAGCCATGATCTCGCTCACGGGAAGCTGGTCCGGTGGGGAGATGTCGATGGACCGGAAACAGTCCTATGGGCACTTTATCCGTCGCGCCGCCTTCTCAGTGTGCGCGTAGGGGCATTTATGGACTATCTTAAGGAGGCGTTTCCTTCCGGGACTGCCGAAGAACTGGCAGCCTATGTGGGCGGGTAGCCGCATCGGGCGCATCGCCGTCATTATGGGCCCTGGAGAGTTAATTTCACACGGTTGCCGATCCACTACAG
The DNA here is from genome assembly GCA_035998065.1 of Pseudorhizobium sp. GTDB lineage: Bacteria > Pseudomonadota > Alphaproteobacteria > Rhizobiales > Rhizobiaceae > Neorhizobium. The sequence goes on along the minus strand of DASYHX010000023.1, from coordinate 3,294 downwards.
CGCTGGCGCCTGCAATCGCTGCGAAAGGCCCCGCGATGATCGCGTCGGACAAACCTATTCTCAATATCAAAAAATTCGACGATCGACTTTCTGTCCGAAGGCGATCCGGTGCGTGCCGTCGACAACGTGTCCTTCAACGTTTGCCCCGGCGAAACGCTGGTCATTCTGGGTGAAAGCGGGTCGGGGAAGAGCGTCAGCACCGGAACTGCGCATGACCTGCCGATTGTTCGGGAATTCGCCGACCGAATCCTGGTGATGCAGCAGGGCAAGGTGGTGGAGGAAAGCGATACGGAGATGCTCTTCAACTGCCCGAAGCACGCCTACACAAAGGCGCTCCTGGACTCCGTCCCGCGTCCGAAATGGCATGGCAACGAGCTCACCCGACATTTGTGACCTCAAGTGGATTCAGGCGCCGCCGGAGACAGAGGCCAGACAGAGGGAGATCGTGAAGATGACAGCTAGATTCGACGCAAGTCCCAGATCAACCGCTAGCGCGACAGCCGATCCTCGATCGCACCAACGGGGTCCCCTCCACTGTTTGCCTGAAACATCTTCTTGAGCCGGCTTGCGATACACCTTCCAAGCGAAACTCATAGTCCTAGCGCTTATGGGGGCCGCGCCTTGGATGCCAATTCGCCCTCGCGCCGTCGCCCTAGATCGTCTCCAGTAGCGCTCCGGCCTCAAGTCGCTAGAAGCGTTCTGGTCAGCGGGTGTTGCGAGTCGATGAGCCCGTCCAGCACGTTGAAGTGATGTCTATCAGGTTCGGCATAGGCGCCGGCTTGTGCGCCGAGCCCGGTCCAGATGTTGGCGAGCAGGGCATTCTGCCGCAAAAATTCGCCGCGCTCGTTGCCGCCCACCCAGCAGAACAGACGCGTGTCCGGGCCCGGCTCCAGCAGAGCCGGGCTCTCGTGCTGTGCCTCTTGCTGTGTGATGCGTAGGCGTTCGTTGAGGTTGGTGCGCATTAGCGGCCTGAGGTCATGGACGCCCGAGATGGACACCGTATTGCCGATGCGGGCGCGAACATCAGGAGCAAGCGGCGACGTGGACGAAACCATACGCGAGACGAGATGGCCGCCCGCAGAGTGCCCCGTCAGGTGAATCGGGCCTTCGAACCTTGAGGCGATCGCGGTGATAGCTTGGCCGATCTCGATGACGATGTCGCTGATGTGGACTTCCGGGCAGAGCGTGTAGGTTGGCATGGCTACCGCATAACCATGCGTGACGGAGCCTTGGCTAAGATGCGACCAATAGGAGTTGTCGAGGCTCTGCCAGTAGCCTCCATGAACGAAGACGACCAAGCCGCGAGGCTTTTCCGCCGGCAGGAAGAGGTCATAGACATTGCGGGCACGATCCCCATAGGCCAAGCTCAGCTCCGCCCGGTCTGCCGACTGCATCCTTTCGCGGTAAGACCGTGCCGGCTCGACCCATTTCGCCGGCCAGGCGGTTCCGGCAGGAATGTTGGCGCCATTGGAATAGGCATCGTTCCAGTCGCTGATGCGGTGATAGATCATACGTTCTCCTTGCATCCCGTGCGCCGGGGTCTGGCCCCCGCTATAGCGCCGTGCGCACACGCCACAGTTCAGGGAACAGTTCGACGTCCAGCATCTTCTTCAGATAGTGGGTACCGGAGGTACCACCGGTGCCGCGCTTGAAGCCGATTACTCGCTCCACCGTCGTCACATGATTGAAACGCCAGCGCCGGAAGTAGTCCTCGAAATCGACAAGCTTCTCTGCCAACTCATAAAGATCCCAATATCTGCCCGGCGTAACATAGACTGCTTTCCAGGCTTCCAGCACTTTGGGGTTCTCGCTCCTCATTTCGCGCCAGCTCGTTCGGTTCGCCTCCTCGCCGATATCGAAGCCATTGCGGGACAAGAGCAGCAGCGCTTCGTCGTAAAGGCTCGGACGAGACAAGATATCTTCGAGCGACGCCACGAGATCTGGCCGGTGCGAATGTGGCCCAAGCATCGCGCCATTGCGGTTGCCGGCCAGGAACTCGATTGCACGGTACTGATAGGACTGGAAGCCGGAGGATTGGCCGAGAGCGCCGCGGAACTCCGTATATTCGCTGGGGGTCATGGTGCGAAGCACATCCCAGGCGTTGTTGAGCTGCTCGAAGACCCGCGCCACCCGGGTGAGCATCTTGAACGCCGGTTGCGGCGCGTCTGCGCGGATTAGCTCGATCGCCGAGCGGATCTCGTGGATGGCGAGCTTCATCCAAAGCTCGGACGTCTGGTGCTGGATGATGAACAGCAACTCGTCATGCGCGTCAGAAAGTGGCGCTTGTGCCTTCAGCACGTCGTCGAGCCGAAGATAATCGGCGTAGGACATCTTCTGGCGAAACGCCATTTCAGCGCCGTCGTCGGCGGGATCATAAGGTTTCACGCTCACGTCACGAGTGCCTTCTGCTTGTATTGGGGAGTGTCCCAAAGCCGGTTATGCATGATGTCAGCCAGAATATCGACGGCGGCCAGAACATCCTTCTCCCCGATGTACAGCGGCGTGAAGCCGAAGCGGATTGCGTTGGGCGCGCGAAAGTCGCCAATCACCCCGCGCACAATCAGTGCCTGCATGATCGCGTAGCCTTCACCATGCAGGAAGGAGATCTGGCTGCCGCGTTTCGTTCCGTCGCGAGGCGAGCCTAGCGTCAGCATCGGGCAGCGCTTCTCAACTTCGCGGGCAAAGAGATCACAGAGCATGATCGACTGCTGGCGCAGTTCCTGCATATCGATCTCGTCCCAGACGTCGAGCGCCGCATCGAGTGCCGCCAATGCGATGACGGGAGGCGTGCCTACGCGCATTCGCTCGATACCTGTCCCCGGACGGTACTCGAGATCGAAGGCAAAGGGAGCATCGTGCCCAAGCCAACCGGAAAGGGCGGGGCGGATCCTATCGGCATGACGCGGAGAGACATATATGAAGGCCGGTGCACCCGGTCCGCCGTTCAAGTACTTATAGGTACAGCCGACAGCAAAATCTGCCCGAGCGCCGGCAAGGTCAACGGGGAGGGCGCCGGCGCTATGGGCAAGATCCCACACAGTCACGGCACCGACTGAATGGGCTTTCTTTGTCAGTGCAGTCATGTCGTGCAAACGTCCGGTGCGGTAGTCCACCTCGGTCAGCATCAGCACGGCCACAGTCTCATCGAGTGTCGCTTCGACCTCCTCCGGCTCGACGATTTTCAACTCGTGACCACGTGCAAGCGAGCCGATCAGGCCCTGGGCGATGTATAGATCTGAAGGAAAGTTGCCGCTGTCGGTCAAGATGACCTTTCGGTCCGGGACCAGATCGAGC
>DASYHX010000006.1:0-7397 GCA_035998065.1 Pseudorhizobium sp. | reverse complement strand
TGTGCCGATGCCGGCATCGGCGCCGATGCGCTGGACGGCCACGGCACGCCGTTCATCCCTGACCTGCGGCTCATCCCGACAGGCCGGAAGCAGCAGCAACGCGATCGGTACGATATGGGCAAAACGTGCCATTCCATCCCCATGGAAAAAGGCCGCCGAGGCAGGCCGGTTCATGCAAGGCCAAGGGAATGGAGCAGGTCTGCAACCATCTGATACGCACTTTGTAACGCTATGTAACAGGCTGGCGGCGCTAGGCGCGCGTTCAGCCTGGTCAGTCGCCGATAGTGCCGGACCATGAGGCCGACCCGCCATTGGGACCGGTCATGTTGCGATGATAGGTTGCGGTCCCGTCGCCATTGGCTGTCGCGCTGGTCGATCGCCCCCAGCTTTTTCCGCTGTTGGTCACATGACTGGTGGAGCCGTGGAACTGCCCGTCCTGCGCCTGATACCCGCGCTGGCTGCTGAAGCCACGTCCGTCATTGGTCTGGACATTGCGACTCATGGCTGCCTGCCCGCCGCCGCGCGAGGCGTTGTAGCTGCTGTGCAGCCCTCGCCCATTCGGCCCCTGCACGTTGCGGCTGTGGCTATATTGAAAGGAACGGTTGCGGGCTTCGGCCGTCGATATGCTGGCTGCGATGGCCAGGGTCGAAACGATGATCGTGGTGAATTGGCGCAATGTCATGATGCATACTCCTTCTCCGCGTCAGCAAAAGGCGCGGGACGGGACATGTCGCACCGCGCCGTGAACGGCCTTGCCGCATAATGTGTCGGATATTTGCAGCGGGATCGGGCGCCGGATCGCGCTGTTACAAACCGTAATCTGTCTTCACCCGGGGGTCGAACATGCTGCGGTGGCGCGCGCTATATCGGCCACGCTCATTTTGGGCCTGATACAAGGAGAATGACATGAAATATCTGACGAGCGCCCTGTCGCTGGCCGCCGCGGTCATCGCCCAGAGCCCGACCGCCATGGCGCAGGATGCGTCGGCAAAGGCCAGGGAAATGTTCATCAAGGCCGACACCAATCAGGATGGCGCGCTGTCGCTGGAAGAATGGAAGGCGGCCGGTCGCCGCGATCGTGGTTTCGCGATGATCGACGCCGACAAGGACGGCAAGGTCACACCGGACGAACTGCGCGCCGCCGCCGCAAAACGTGGCAAATGATCAATTCCCCCTGGAACCATGCTAGATGGTTCCGGGGGCGCTGCACCATCGGCACAGGCGCTGACGACAAAGAGGTATGGCATGGTGGCCGAAACGCAGGCATCAAATGGCAAGGTCGCGATTGTCGAGGATGATCCCGGCATTCGAGATCTGGTGCGCATGTTGCTGACCCGTGAGGGGTTTGAAGTTCTGGCCATGGAAAATTCGGCCGGTCTCGACGTCGATGGCGTGCTGGAACGGCTCGATTGCCTGATCCTCGACCTGATGTTGCCCGGCGAGGATGGGCTGGAAATATGCCAGCGCCTGCGCGCCCGCTGGCCGCGCCTGCCGATCCTGATCGTCACGGCGAAAGACGATCCGATCGACCGGATCATCGGGTTGGAAATCGGCGCCGACGATTATCTCGCCAAGCCGTTCAACCAGCGGGAATTGCTGGCGCGGCTGCGCTCCATCATTCGCCGGACCCGTGACATAGACACGGCCGCCAGCGAGGAGAATGGCGACAGTTTCCGGTTTGACGGCTGGCTGCTGCGCCTGGGCGCGCGCGATCTGACCAACCCGGCGGGCGAGCCGGTGGGCCTGACCACCAGCGAATTCGACCTGCTCCATGCGCTGGTGCTACACCCACGCCGCATCCTGTCGCGCGAACTGCTGATCGACTGGACACGGGGCGGTCATGCCAGTCCGGTCGATCGCGTCATCGACGTGCAGATGAGCCGGCTTCGGCGCAAGCTGGGCGACGATCCGCGCGAACCCGTGATGATCCGCACCGTGCGGGGCGACGGCTATCTGTTCGCACCGGCCGTCACCCGATGCTGAAGCTGCGCCCGCCCCGGTTGCGAGAGCGGATAGGCCTCATCGTCCTGCTCCATCTGCTGGCCATGATTGCCGTCATTCTGCTGTTCCTGGAACAGACGGACATGCGCAAGATGGCCCCGCTATATCGGGTGCCCGTTCCCGAAAAGGTCGCTTTGGTCGTCACCGCATTCGAACGCACGCCGCCCAGATCGCATCCCGATCTTGTCCGCGCCTTTTCCGATGCGACCATGCGCGTCACCATGCTGGCGGCACTGCCTGCGGGCCAGGCATCCTCCGCCACGCCCACGACCCTGTCCCGCTATCAGGAGGCTTTGGGCGGCAGGCCGTTCCGCATCGAAACATCAGGCGACATCGGCCCCGCAGACCTCGACATGCGCCCCGCCGTCACGATGAACCCCGTGCGGATATCGGTCGCCCTGTCCGGCGGCGATGCCATTATGATCGAACAGATGGTCGCAGCGCCGCTGACCAAGATCGTCAACAATCTGATGCTGTTCCTAGCCGCCGTTGCGATTGTCGATATCGCTGTCATCCTGTGGCTGGCCGCGCAGACGACGCGGCCTGTCGAACGGCTGGCCCGCGCTGTCCGCGAGGACAGGCTGGATGCGCTGAAGCCCGACGGCCCGCGCGAGATCGTGGAACTGGGCGAAGCGTTCCGGCAATTGCGCCAGCATCTGCGGACGCTGCTTGATGAACGAACGCGCATGCTCGCGGCCATCGCACATGATTATCGCACCTATCTGACCCGCATGGACCTGCGCAGCGAATTTATTGAGGATGACGAACAGCGTGCCCTCGCTGGCAAGGATATCGAGGAAATGCGCGACCTGCTGAGCGACACGCTTACCTTCGCACGGGAATCGGCCGCGACCGACCTAGACATGGCGACATGCGACATTCGCGCCGAACTGGCGCTGGTCGCCGAAGAGCGCCTACAGCGCAACCAGCATGTGGACGTCGCGCCCCTGCCCCATGCCGTCCATGCCCATGTCTCCCATATTTCCTTCCAGCGCATGATGGCCAACCTGCTGGACAATGCGGTTCGCTACGGCGGCGGACAGGCGCGTATCCTTGTCGAACCCGACGGCCCGTTCATCCGCATCATGGTGGAGGATGACGGCCCCGGCGTACCCGAACCCAGCCTGCCGCGCCTGACCGAACCGTTCGAGCGGCTCGAGCCGTCGCGCGCGCGCAGGACGGGGGGCGTGGGCCTTGGCCTGTCGATCGTCCAGGCACTGACCCAGCGCTACCGGGGCGACCTGGTGCTGGAAAATCGCGCGGAAGGCGGGTTTCGCGCCATCCTGTTGCTCCGCAGTGCAGGAGGAACCGGACCGGCATGACCGACACGGACTGATACATGGCACCCGACCGGATGATGCAAAGGCCATCCATATCAGGCTTCCCACCCAAGGAGTCCGATCATGCCCCGGTTTTTCAATCCCCAATCCCTCACGAAGCACGGTGTCAGCGTCAGCGCCGCTTTTGCAGGCAGCGTGACCCTGTTCCTGTCCGTCATGGCCATAATGGCCAGTCCCGCCGCAGAGGCGCAGGTCGTCCGGCATACGACCGTCGCGCCCCGCGCCGGGGTCGTGCACAGCCGCACCGTCATCGTCGATCGCGGCCGTCCCGGCTGGTGGCGCGGCCACCCCGGATTTGTCCATTATCACGGGCCGCGCCATGGCCATTATTTCGCGCCCGGCTACGGCTATTACCCCATCCCGCCCAGACATGCGCATAGCGTTTGGATCGTCGGTGGCACCCTCCCCCTGTCGATGCGCCATTATGTCGTCGTCAATCCGGTCGGCTATGGACTGTCCCCAGCACCGACCGGCCATATCTGGTGCTATGCGGGAACGAATTTCGTGCTGATCTCCCGACACACCGGCGTCATCATCCAGTCCGTTGCCGGTGGTTGGTGAAAAAGCGACACTCGCTGGCAGTGCTTCTGACTGCCAGCGGCCCATACCGGTCTTTCCGCCGACGATTCCCAATGCTCAGGTGCAGTCCGCCAAGGACTTGCAACTCGCGACCAACTCAAGTCGCTCGGATGCGACGTTAGCAGGTCGGCTTACGGCGGAACTGGCCATTCACTGGTTACAAAGCTGCCTTCCGCAGTGCGCCATTATGTTCATTCGGCATGCCAGTAGGGAATTCCGAGCACAGTCAAGCTCGACGGATTCGTTGAGCACTCACTCCAAAATGAGCGCTTAAACTTCAAGTCACGAGACCCCAGATAAAATTGATCGAAATTTGACATGAAAACAGTGCTTAATCCTAATGTTTCAAGGTATTGGGCGTGTCTCTGCATCGCGCTCCCACACAACTTGATCAATGGACTTTCAGAAAATTACGATCTTGCTGGCGAAGTATATCGTCTCAAAGAATCGTTTTCCGTCATTACCGAAAATGCTACTATCAACTCAACATTCCGCCGATCATTGAAAATGAGCGGACATTCCTCGGGCTCGCAGCCGATTAAAGTTGTTTGCGGTTGCCGCAAAACGGGGGATTACATATGTTCAGGAGCAATCTTGCGGCAGCGGTTAAACCGCCGCACGAAACTCACTATAAACAATTTTCAACACTTCTACGGGAACGGGCGATTGGCGCAGTAACTCGCTGCATGACGGGCGCCATGCTTCTTTTGGCGACCTCCGGCTGCAGCACGACCCGCTTCACGCAGACCGCCGGACAGTTCGGCGCGCTGACCCGAAGCGCTGCCGAACAGCAGAATGAGCGTCTGGGCGCAGTGGCGGCGGACGAGATTGAGCGATACCGGCAGAGCTTGGCAGAGACGAAAACGGAGCTCAGGTTCCGGGATTGCGCGAGGACACTCGCCGATGTTCCGCCCGATCCGGAATCCGCGCTCGTCAAACCATTTCCGCGCTGCAGGCTCACGGAACGGGTATCACAGGGAGAATTTCGGGAACTCGCTCCCGACGTCCGATTCGAGAACATCACGACTCTCAATTCCGCTTTGGTAGACTACGCCAGCGGCCTGGTGCTGCTCGCCGCGGACGCTTCGGAAGATCAACAAACCTTCACCGCTTCGGTGAGCAATCTGGCGTCTTCGATCGGAGGACTGGACGGCGCGATCCGCAAAGTCACCGGCTCCAGCGAGGAAGATTCTGCGGCTAAGCTCAACGCGGTCGGGACGCTCGTCGCGAAACTGGGCAATCTCTACTTTGCCGCGCGTCGTCAAAGCGTCCTCAAGCATATGATCATTGAAGCCGACCCACTGGTCCAGCGCTCCGCGGCAATCCTCGGCGACGCCGACTCTCAGCTCGACCTTTATGATCGGCTTCCGCTCTACGAAGCGGTCGTTAAGGCGCAGCAGAATGCGGATGAAGTGCGCGCGGGAGGCGATGTCACTGCGATCCGTTCCGCGCAGGACAAGCTGTTTACCGCAGTCGAGCGATTCAACGCGTATCAAATCGACCGCTCACGCTTTGCCGCGATCGGCGCGGCTCACGCCAAGCTCGTCGAGGCGGCCAAAGCCGGAGCGACGATCAAGGAGTTGCACGAAGCCATAGTCGCCATCGTCGATCTTGCGAGCACTATCGGTGAGACCAAGAGCGCCTTTGAAACGGAGAAACAGTGATGGCCGTTCAAGTTAAAACTCTGCCAGTCTATAAGGCGACGCGCGATGCGCTGGTGAACACCTTATCATTGGCGGAAAGCACGTTCACGGACGCCGATTTCTCCTATGATCCGTCGTCCGACTATCGCAAGGCGCTCGAAGTAATCAACGCCATCCTGCTTCAGCTACGGTCGCTCGCGGTGAGTATGCTCAAGGAGATTGATGAGGCGATCGCCGAGAGCAACCTGGCGTCGGAGCTCACAGCGCGAGCACAGGAAGCAAAGAAGGAGGCGGATGCGCTCAATAGGGCGGCGCACAGCATCAATGACATCGCGAGCGTCGCCAGCAAGATAACAGGCGTTGTGACGGGGATCGCGGGACTGCCATTCCTATGAGCTACGACATAGCAGCCAGACGGAGGAAGTCATGGACATCTTGAATCTGGTGGTTCCGCTAGTCGGCGTTGTTGGCGCATTTCTGCTGGCTCTGGCAGCCATCAAGCAGCGCACCCTCCTCGGTTTCTTCGGCCGAGGGCTAGACGAAACCAAGGCCCTGTCGGCGCTACCTGCTAGGGCAAAGCTTGAGGGCCTCGAAATTATCGAAAACACCTTAAAGATTGAAAGGATAAACACGCGCAAGCTGACAGCTGATCAGACTTACAATCTTATACTCGAAACATTAAAGGACAAAAAGCGAGTCGCGAACTTAAAGTTTGTGGCTTATTTGAGCTTTTCTGTCATCATAATTACGTTCGCAGGAACATTTCTGTATTATAAGATATTTTATGATACACAGTCAAAGATCTCGGATGCCCTGTTGGAGGATGGAGATAGTGCCAGTCAAATCTTGGGGCGCTTCAATTTTTTCCAGAAGAGTGATCCTCGCTTGGTTGAGGCCTTGGCAAAGGAAACGGCTTTTGGCCCGCCAGGCGAGGGAGCATATCGCCTACTCATGGACAAAATATGCGTCAACAAGAACAGTAAGACCTGCAATCAAGCCATCATGGAGATTAGGCAGCGTGCTGAGAAACGGGAGCCTCCGTTTAACGACGTGGGGATTCCTGTCAAAATTGGAGTACCTTCTGGTGAGGAAGAGCCAAAAAGGTTCACCGTAAATGTAAGTCCATCCTTTGGCTATGCGAACCGGGCGGTGAACATTATCTATAAAGGCCGCCGTCTTACACTTTACGCCAGTCCACGTATGCCTGGATACACGGATGACAATTTTGTGCATTTGAATACTGCTCAAGCGGATGCATTAGGTGCTCCTCGTGCAAACACGAGGGACAGTAGCCGGAGAATAGATGATCCTTATGTCCAATCGGCGTTTGCGGTCGAGGTCGTCAATGAGGATCCGAATCTATACGATCCAGTATGCCCAATGCATTGGAATGCCGAACGGAACCCATCACTCTGCAAGAAGGAGAAGCAGCTAAGAACTTCAGAATATCTGAGACTTTCGCAAAACGCAAATTGACTAATTACCCTGTTACATATTGGTTAGTATAAAAGAAAAATTGCGCGAGAGAATGGTAGATATTCTTGAAAACATCCGGGGGCAGCCTCTCGAGCGGCAGGTTCATCCGAAACCCGTCGTTCAAGGTCAAGCCCACGAAGGGCGGGTTTGTCCCAGACCACGTCATAGCTGTCGTTCGGCTCAACAGCGCAGGAAGACGCGAGCCGTACGACCAACTTGGGCGCGTAACAGACATTTCCCAATCTGTCGGCGCAACGATCAAGGCCGCATCAGCAAGTCCCGACGGGCAATGGCAAGTCAGTTTCTTCCGCTCAGCAAAGTCATTCCGGATGCCGCCGCGACGAGTCGCACCGCCTTC
>DASYHX010000386.1:0-9899 GCA_035998065.1 Pseudorhizobium sp. | reverse complement strand
CTGGTCGCCGTCAGCGAGAACGAGAACTTCTCGCTGGCCGCGCGTCAGCTTGGCCTGGCCCAGCCGACGGTGCATCGTGCCGTGACCCAAATTGAACGGGAGGCGGCTCGCGGCCTGTTCGAGCGGACTGCCTTCGGGATCATTCCGACACGGCTGTGCCAATCTTTCGCACGGGCAGCCCGGCTGGCGATCTATGAGTTCGATCAGGCGGATGCGGAACTTGCGGAACTCGACGGCGGCGAGGCCGGCTCGCTCGTCATCGGAGCCATGCCTCTGTCACGCTCGGTCCTTCTGCCATCGGCGCTAGCGAGGTTTAGACAGTGCTACAGGGACATTTTGGTGCGTGTGGTGGATGGACCCTATCAAGGCCTGCTGGGCGACCTGCGCAGAGGCAGCATCGATTTCCTCGTCGGGGCCTTGAGGGATCCCGCCCCAATAGGTGACATCGTCCAGATCCCGCTTTTCGAGGACAGACTTGCACTCTTGTCGCGCCCCGATCACCCGTTGGCAATGCGGCAAACTGTGAGTGTCGAGGATCTCTTGGCCTATCCTTGGGTGGTGCCGCACCAAGGAACGCCAACGCGGGGTAAGTTCGAGGCCATCTTTTCCGCCGCCGGAAGCAGAGCACCCTCTCGGCTTATCGAATCCGGCTCCTTGCTGCTGATGCGAGGCCTGTTGTTGGAGAGTGACCACCTCGGCTGCATCTCTCAAGTGCAGGCGAGAACTGAGTGCGACCGTGGTCTTCTAAGGCAACTGCCGTGGGAAACGGACGCGTATATTCGGCCGATAGGGCTAACCTACAGAACCGGCTGGCGTCCTACCCGGCCACAGCAGAAGATGGTTGATCTCCTGACGGAGAGTGGATGCAAGGCACCCTCTATAATGCTCTGTCCAAGCGAGCACCGGGAGACAGAAGAGGCGATGTGATTTTGGCCCACCGACGTCTCATGATCTAAGCTGGCATCAACATGGGCAAGGTATGTCAGGAGAAGATGATGCACCTATCAATAGATGGTCCTGATGTGAGCCTCGCCGTCTGCCGTTGCGCGAGACCAGGTACTATCGCAGGTGAAACAATGTGGTGCCGCCAAGGTCGACGAGGAGATTTGGCTGGGTCGCCGTTGCGCGACTGCGATGGGCAATGGCAGAAGCCATGCTGATCCACACCATCCTCGCGGCTGCACCACTGGTCATCGTGCTCCTCACAATGAGCATATTGGGATGGTCAGCAGTTGGTGCCGGTGCAGCGGGCTTTGCCAGCGCGATCATTATCGCCTTCTTGGCGTTCGGCCTGGGTCCCCCTTTCGTCTCGCCTCCGCTTGCCGCACTTGGCGTTCTGGCCGAGACGGTTCATTCGACAGCAACAATCCTTTGGATCATTCTGCCGGCACTTCTCCTGTACGAGTACCAGCAGCGTTCCGGCGGCCTGGAGCGAATCCGACTGGCGCTCTCCCAGCTTACAAATGCGAGAAGACTGCAGGTCCTCGTCATTGGCTGGTTCTTTGCGCTTTTCATGGAAGGGGCTGCCGGCTTCGGGGCGCCCGTCGCAGTTGCTGCTCCACTTCTCGTTGGCATTGGGCTTTCCCCGGCTCGGGCGGTGATGGTTGCGTTGATCGGGCATGCGGCCGGGGTGCCATTTGGTGCTGTGGGCACCCCCACGCTAACGCAGGTTGAACTGGGCGGGCTGCCGTTGCCGGATTTGGCGGGCACGATTGCTGCCTTCAATGCTGTGATGGGCTTTGGGCTGGTTTTCGCGGTGAGTTGGTTGGCGGATGATGCGCCGATGACGTCGAAAGACGTGCGTCGGACCGCTATGGCGGGTGTGTGTTTTCTCTTCCCCTATGGTGTGGTCGCCGTGACCGTCGGGCCAGAACTGCCAACTTTGTTGGGAGCGCTGCTCGGCCTTCTTGCATTCGTTCTTCTGCTGCGAGCAGGACATGCGCGTTCGCCGATTCATTGGCGGGCGCTTCTCCCAGATCTACTACCGTACCTGCTCCTCGTTCTCCTTGTACTCGCGACGCGTCTTGTGCCGCCGTTGCGTGAGGAGCTTGTTGGCCTCGCATGGTCATGGGATTTCCTTGGGCACTTCAGCGGGAGCTTTGCGCCGTTATTTCATCCAGGCACCCTCCTACTCGTGAGCATTGCCCTGGCGGCGCTTGCGACGAGCCGACAATCCGCTCTTGCCCCCGCGTTTGCAGCGGCGCTCGGGCGCCTTGGGTCGGTTGCCCTTGCTCTCCTTCTCATGCTGGCGCTCGCCCGAGTTTTGGTGCATTCGGGCATGGTCGACCAACTGGCCGAGGGTGCTGCGCGATCGGGAGGAACTTGGCCCTTTCTTGCGGCAGTCGTTGGAACTCTTGGCACATTCGTGTCCGGCTCAGGCACCGCTTCCAATATCCTTTTCACGCAGTTCCAGATCTCAACGGCGCAGGTGCTGCAACTGCCTCCGGTGCTTATGGCTGCCGCTCAGGGAGCGGGAGCTGCGATTGGCAACGTCATCGCCCCCCACAATATTATCGCAGGCTGCGCAACTGTGGGGCTCGCTGGAGGAGAGGGGAGGATACTGCGGTGGACGGCGCCAATCTGCGTCTCCTACCTCGCAGCGATCGGTATGCTGGTGGCCGCCATCGCCAGCTGACGATGCACGTTTCTATGGGTGTGGCGGATGAAAAACGGTAGGGAGAGGCAAGTACCCTTGCCATCAGTTGCCTGGATGCCCCTGTCCGACGCGGGAGGCGATAAGGCGAAAATCCTACGAGACGGCAACCAAAAACCCCGCTTTCGCGGGGCTCTTGATCGTCCGGGACAATCCGGAAAATGAAATTGGTGCCCAGAAGAGGACTCGAACCTCCACACCCTTTCGAGTACCAGCACCTGAAGCTGGCGCGTCTACCAATTCCGCCATCTGGGCGACGGAGAGCCATGTACGAGGACGGCATGTGAGTGTCAACCGGCTTTTCGCAGTTTCCGCATCGCAACCTGCGAAAGTTCGCGCGAGCCGTCACGTCTCTCCAGTCATTCCACCAGGCGCGGAATCGCGGTCCAAGTGTCCGAGGTCGCGCTGAGGATCGATGACATCGCGCACGCGCTGCTTCAGCTCTCTGGGACCGGGAAAGCCTCCATCTCGCTTGCGTTCCCATAGAAGGTCGCCGTTCAGGCGGATTTCGAATATGCCCCCAGTGCCAGGTACCAGTGCAACCTCTCCCAGGCTGTCTTGGAATGTATGCAGCAACTCCTGCGCCATCCAGCCTGCACGCAGCAGCCAGTTGCACTGAGTGCAGTACGTTATCGCAACTTTAGGCTTATCCACGTCGGCTCCTGACAACACCTATCAAACTGATCGCAAGCATGATCCTCGGGATTCGTGAGGGGCGCAAGCTTTCGCACAGGATATCAAGAGAGGTGGTTGATGGGCAGAAGCGACAAAAGAGGGCTCCGCTTGTGCAGGAGCCCTCTTTTGGTTCAGCCGTTAGTCTCAGTTGGGCCGCGTATCCCGGCCATCGCCGTTGGCGCGCTGATAGTTGCGAGCCTCTTCCGCAAGCTTGTCCCGCGCCGTGTCATGCACTTCGGATGCGACGGAGGATGCCCGCTCATAAACATCGGACGCAGCCTCTTCAGCCTTGTGGAAGGCATTGGAGGCCTGGCTGGACATGCGGCTGCGGAATTCCTCGGCACTTTCGCCGAGAACCTCGTCTTCGCGGCGGGTGTTAGGAAGGGCAGCGCCGATAGCGGCACCAAGCGCAAAGGCGAGGGCACCGCCAATCAACGGCTGGTCCTGAAACTGCCGTATGATGCCCTCGTTGAGATGCGATGCTTGCCCCCGAACGGAACCGCCCATGGCTTTGGCACTGTTGCCTACCGAGCGCGCACCGCCCATCATCGAACTTCCTGCCCGGCTGGCCGAAGAGCCCATCTGCCGCCAGGTTTTGGAAATCCACCCCGACGCTTCGTCGAAGATCCGTCCAGCTTCGTCGCGGATGTCGTGGATTTGCTTTCCTGTTGCATCAGCAAAGCCGCGATAGCTTTTGCCTGCTTCATCCATGAAATGACCGGCGCGGCGGCCGCTTTCATCGGTAAGGGCGCGGAAGCGACTTCCTCCTTCGTCGGTGAAGTGGCTGAAACGCCTGTCACCATCCGTCTTGACCGGTCCAACGCGGCGCACGGTTCCTGTGACCTGTGCCAACGGATACTCCGGCTCATCATGGTAGTAGAGGTCCTCATCACGCCTGTGCGAACCCGGATTGGCCATCAACCACGCCATGCTGATACCCATCAGCGCGACGGGGATAGGATTGGTTTTCATGGCGTTGCCGAGGTTCGAGACGTATTCTCCGCCGCCGCTCGATTTTGCATAATTCAGCGCTTCGTCGAGAAGCTGTCCCGGCGACATCTTCGCCTGGATCGCATCCATCCGCTCTTCAATGCGGAGGCGATCTCGGGCGATCTCATGTTCGAGCTCTTCGGCTCGTTTCGAATCATTGCTGGTCATCAGACGCGCTCCTTGATCATTTGGGCATCTCGGCGAAGGGACGACGAGGTGCGGTCGAATTTCAGGTTCTCGCCTCGCAGGGTCGACAAGCCTTTCTTGATCATCGCCCATGCGAGCAGGGCAACGATGACGCCCACTATCACAGCTGAAAGAGCGTCGGCGCTGGGCTCGCGCATGCCTTGGGCCGTGAAGAATGCCGCGAGCCCGTTGACGAGCGCTGCCAGCAGAACCCCGACAGCTGCAATTGCGAAGACAAGACCTGCGGCAAAGGCTTCGACGCCGGTCATCGCTTGCGACATCTTCTCGGATGCCTCGGTCTTGGCGAGGTCAATCTCCTTCCGGAAGAGGCCGGTGATGTCGGACACGAGGCCGCTTATCAGCTCTGAAAGGGGACGGTTATCCATGTGATTAGCCATTGCGGGTGCCCTCCGGAGAATAGCCTGTTGCATAGCCGGCACCGGATGCCGGGCTGACAGGGGTAGTTGGGTTTGATGGCGCGGGGCTTCCGGCACTGCGGCTGGTCGCCTCGCTGCTGCGACGAGGATCAGAGCCGACATCCGTGCTCGCGCGTCGTTCTGCCGACGCGGTCAGAAAGCGACTTGCTGCAAAGCCCGCGAGCGCCGCGAGGCCAATAAAGGCCGCGGGTTGTCTGCGGCCGAAGTCTTCCGCCATACCGGCAACTTGAGCCATGTCCTTGCCCTTGATGTCGTCGGCAAATCGGTTGATGCTGGAGCCGATCTGCTTCGCATAACGGCCAATCTCGCGCTGCTCCCCCTTGTCGCCGCGCTCTAGCTCGTCGCCGACCTTCTCAATAGCGGCGGCGAAGCCACTGACACGCTCGGCGGCATAGTTCTTCTGTTCATCCGCTGCATCGCGGGCGCGCTGCGTCGCATGGTCCAACTCGGCCTGAGCCGTCGATTTTGCGCTCTGCCAGTCTTCGTTCAGCTTGCTCTTGAGGTCGCCACCTGCCTGCTTGGCCGTCGTAGAAGCGGAGGTGACAGTCTCCGAGGCGGCGGCTTTGGCGGTAGACGTGGAGGCCGCTGAGGGCTCGGTCGGTTTGCCGGGTGTATAGGAGGATCCGGGATTCGATCCGGATCCTAGAGTTGGGTCTCGTTCGGTCATTGGTCTCTCCCAGGATGAAGGGGTCGAAAGGGGATCGTTCTATGTGATCCAACCTTCAACCGTCCGTGGCGGACAATTGTTCCAAACATGTCGGCAATTCGGCAGGCAACCTTCGGCGCAAGCTCCCGCAGAGCATTTTGCAGTCACGGATCCGTGTTTGTCCTCGGTGCGCCGGCCTCTTCCGATTAAGATTGGATTCAGCCTTTTCAGGTAATCTTCCGTTAGTTTTTCCCGACGGGCTCCTGGCTCGACGGTCGCGTCCCATAGTTCCTTCGAGTACGGGTTCCCATGCGTCTTCTAGGCTTATCTGCTGTCTTGCTTGCCGGCCTTGTTCTCACTGGCTGCTCGTCCAGCGCCGGTCCTGAAAGTCTTGTTGCAGGTCTGCCCTCCCGCGAGACCACAAACTCGATCACTCCCTCGGCGCCCCTGCCTCCCGCGCCTGTGGCCGTTGCTGACGCCGCACAGCAACCCCTTGCCTGGGCCGATGAGGCGCAGGAGGCCCAACCCTTCGGTTCGATGGCCACGACAGTGGGAATGCCGGTGCCGCGACAGCGCCCGATTGTATCCCTGCTGCCGCAGGATCCGACGGGCGGGCCGCGAACAAGCGCGCGGATATACAGCCAGCGCTTCCGGGACGCAAAGCCCATCAATTTCGGCAAGGTGACGCCGCGGCACTACGCCGTCCACGGCGTCGACGTCTCACGTTGGCAAGGTAACATTGACTGGCCGAAGCTTCGTACTCAGGGCGCCAACTTTGCCTACATCAAAGCGACCGATGGCGGCGATCACCTGGATCCAATGTTCAAAACCAACTGGCGCAAGGCCAACGAAGCCGGCATCAAGCGCGGCGCCTATCACTTCTTCTACTGGTGCCGTCGCGCCAGCGAGCAGGCGGATTGGTTCATTCGCAACGTGCCCCGCGATCCGGACGCGCTCCCTCCCGTCATCGACGTGGAATGGAACGGGGATTCCGCCTGCAAGCGGCGCCCGTCTCGCGCCGATGTTCTGGAGAAGATGCAGGTGTTCATGGACAAACTGGAGCGGCACTACGGCCAGCGACCGGTCATCTATACCGCCCCCGATTTCTACAAAGACAATCTTGTCGGCGCTTTCGAAAACTACCCGTTCTGGCTGCGCGCGGTCGCTCAACATCCCTCGAAAGTATATCCTGGCCGCAAGTGGGTCTTCTGGCAGTACTCCGGATCCGGATTGTCGCACGGTGTCAGTGAGAAAATCGACCTGAACGTGTTCAACGGCACTGAAGAGGGATGGCACAACTGGGTATCTGCAAGAGCCATGACAGCCAGAAACTGACCTTGGGATCAGGCACCGGCTTGTAATGCCTGCTCTTCCAGGCCGCGTTGTGCCTGAGCAGAGGAGGCGGACTCCGACATGAGCCAATCTGCAAGCCGCCGTGCATTCGGGTGTGGTGCTTTCGATGTCAGCACCCAGTATCCTCGGTCGGGCGCGATCAGTTCGGGGCCAACAGGAATTAGCATGCCGGACTCCGCGATGGTGTCCACTAACCCGAGCCACCCCAGGGCGAGGCCCTGTCCTCCCAGTGCCGCCTGCACCACCATGGCGTAATTGTTGAAACTCACGTCGCCACGGGCGGCGCGCGTCTGATGATGGACGCCCGATTCTGCAAGATAGCTCTGCCAGTTGAACCACGGAGACGACGAACTGGTATCAAGGTGAATGAGCGGCGCAGCCGGAAGAAATGCGCCGGTTTCTTCTGCATCCAGACTGTCGAGCAGGCCGGGAGAACAAATCGGCACCACCCGCTCAGGCATCATCATCTCGCCAGTCAGCGCGAACTGCGACCGAGAACCGAAGGCTACGGCAATGTCGGCTGCCTCAGACCAGTCGGTCTCGAGCCGTTGTGCGGTGCCGATCTGAATGTCGAATTCCGGGTAAAGTCGCCGGAGACTGTGCATGCGGGGAATGAGCCAGAGCGTCGAAAATGCATAATCCGTAACGAGACGAAGAATTGGCCGTCTCACCTTTGCCCGACACCGGGTCGCCAGATCGTCAAGATCAGAAACCGTCTTCGCAGCTATTTCAAAGAGCTTCTTGCCCTCAAGCGTTGGCGCCACCCCCCGATGCTGGCGAGACAGAAGCGGGACTCCGAACCTCGCCTCCAACTGCCGGACCTGATAGCTCACCGCAGGTTGACTAAGACCATGGCTGCGCGCGGCTCCAGACAGGGAGCCGTGTCTGACGATATCCACGAACAGTCGGAGCCAACCAATCTCTACAGGATTATCTGTCATAAAAACTCGTTATGGGCGGCATCGAAAATCAGCGTCTTTACAGACTATGGCCCGCTGGGCTTCAATAAGTCCAGTAGATAGAAGAAGGGGACTATCATGACTCTGCCTTCCACGGCGACGCTTCGTGCGCTCGCATCAGCAACGGCACTTCTCGGTCTTTCTGCGGCGGCCACGCCCGCTGCTGCCGCCGATCCTGAAGCTTGCAAGACGATCCGGCTTTCCGATCCCGGTTGGACCGACATCACGGCAACCAATGGCCTGGCCGCCTACCTTCTCGACACGCTGGGCTACGAGCCGGACGTGAAGACGCTCTCGGTGCCGATCGGCTACCAATCGATGAAGAACGGCGAGATCGATGTCTTCCTCGGCAACTGGATGCCGGCGCAGCAGGCCTTCATCGACGACCTTAACGCGGCCAATGCTGTCGAGGTGCTGACCAAGAACCTTGAAGGGGCGAAGTTCACGCTTGCCGTGCCGACCGCCGCTGCGGAAGAGCAAGGGGTGAAGGATTTTGCCGATCTTTCGGAGCACGGCGATGCCTTCGAGCGCAAGATCTACGGCATAGAGCCCGGGGCTCCTGCCAACTCCAATATCCAGAAGATGATCGATTCCGGCGACTTCAGCCTGAAGGACTGGGAACTGGTGGAGTCGGGCGAGCAGGCAATGCTTGCCCAGGTGGAGCGGGCCAACAACGCCGGCAACCCGATCGTCTTTCTCGCCTGGGCGCCGCACCCGATGAACGAGCAGTTCGACATCACCTATCTCTCCGGCGGGGACGAGTATTTTGGCGCCAACTATGGCGGTGCGGAGGTCTACACGCTTGCGCGCACCGGTTGGGCCGCACAATGCCCGAATGCCGCAAAATTCTTCAAACAGCTCACGTTCTCGGTCGACATGGAAAACGTCCTGATGGGCGAAATCCTGGACGGTGAAGATCCGCAGGATGCCGCAGAGGCTTGGTTGAAGGAAAATGCTTCTGCCTATGAATCGTGGCTGGCCGGCGTCACCACCTTCGAAGGCGAGCCCGCCAAGGAAGCCGTAGACAAAGCGCTAGGGCTCTGAGGAACGGCGATCATGCAGTCGCGACCCAACGTGCTGATCCTGATGGTGGATCAGCTGAACGGTACCCTTTTTCCCGATGGGCCGGCGGAATTCCTGCATGCCCCTCATCTGAAATCCCTCGCGAAGCGCTCTGTGCGCTTCGCGAATGCCTATACTGCCAGCCCGCTTTGCGCACCGGCGCGTGCATCCTTCATGTCGGGCCAGTTGCCGAGCCGAACCCGCGTTTATGACAATGCTGCGGAGTTCGCTTCGGATATCCCGACCTTCGCTCATCACCTCCGCCGGGCCGGCTACCAGACCACCCTTTCGGGAAAGATGCATTTCGTCGGACCCGACCAGTTGCACGGGTTTGAGGAGAGGCTGACGACGGACATCTATCCCGCAGACTTCGGCTGGACCCCTGATTATACCAGACCCGGCGAGCGCATTGACTGGTGGTATCACAATCTCGGCTCCGTCACCGGGGCCGGGGTGGCCGAGATCACCAACCAGATGGAGTACGATGATGAGGTCGCCTACCACGCCACGCGCAAGCTCTACGACCTGTCACGCGGTCACGATGATCGCCCGTGGTGCCTGACGGTCAGCTTCACGCACCCGCACGATCCCTATGTCGCCAGGCGCCGCTTTTGGGACCATTACGATGGGGTGCCGCAACTTGACCCTGCCATTCCCGCCATTCCCTACGAGCAGCAAGATCCGCATTCCAAGCGGCTGATGGACGCTTGCGACCACGCTGCTTTCGACCTAAGCGACGAACAGGTTCGCCGGGCTCGGCGCGGCTACTTCGCCAGTATCTCCTATGTCGACGAGAAGATCGGCGAGATCCTCGACGTGCTCCAGCGCACCGGACAGGCGCAGGAGACAGCCATCGTGTTCGTTTCTGACCATGGCGATATGCTGGGCGACCGTGGCCTTTGGTTCAAGATGAACTTCTTTGAAGGTTCTGCCCGCGT